>DATBFI010000145.1:0-4908 GCA_036558585.1 Chitinophagaceae bacterium | reverse complement strand
TAACCGCAGTATTAAGCATATCGAAATGGGCTAGTGCAGCATCTTTATCTTTAACCCTGCTACTTTTTTCGGACTGGCTTTTCTTTATATTTTTATTTTCGGAACGGTAAGTATCGATATTAAGTCTCTTCACCGGTTTTAGCGGGCGGTGATCCTGATGGATAGTATTACCGCCCGTTTGTTCCTGAAATTGTAATATGTTCATAGTATTTTTTTATTGAAGTTTTATTATACTTGCCATTGATTTTACAATTTTATATTCTGTAGTTCTAACTTACATATCTTCTTTTCTTTTCATCATTCATCAATTTTTCTAATGGCTCCTTTATCCTTTACAGAACCTTATTTGTATTCGTGTTATGGGTTTCATATAAATCCTTATGTGTAATCATCATTCTGTCAGAAAAATTTTTGCCAGCTTTTTTGCTTACGATGCGGGATGGAAGTCGTTAATCACTTCAACTATATGAAAGGTTTTTTTTCCCGCCGGTACCTGCCAGCTTATTTTTTGACCCTGCCGAAAGCCAATCAATGCAGTGCCAACCGGCGCCATAACAGAAATTTTTCTCTCTTTTATATTAGCTTTATCCGGGGTTACAAGTATCAGGTCCATTACGTTGTTTTTATTTGCTTCCTTTATTTTTACTCTTGAGTTAAGTCTTACTACGTCATCGGGAAAACTATGCTTACTCACCAGTTTTGCTTTTTTGAGTTCTGCCTTTAATTCACTTGCATTTTGTGCATCATGTGCTGGTGTGTAACGGTCATCCTTTAAATAGGCGATTAATGTTTCATAATCGTCTTGCCGCAGTATGATAGAATTTGCTGTTTGTTTCATCTCTTTTATTTTTAGAAATTCGTTAATAAATTTTTACGTGTTTGTTTATAGGCCAGGTAAAATGTAAGGTCCATTGCATATCACTAATTTAAAACCGGGTCAAAATCCTTTTTCAAAACATTTTTATTGTGAAGGAAGTAAATTTCTTCAAAGCTTTTTGTTTCATATTCATTTATTCTTCTGAAGAATTTGCCGGTCGAATGCTTTTAATATTTTTAAAACCACCTGCTTCCATTATTTCTCTTGTTGAACGCTGACGTCTGTTGAAAGGCTTTCCATCCAAATCTGTTTCAAAGAAGTATTGCCTTAATTCGGATCTGATGCTTTCAAAAAAATACCGTAAATGACCTATAACGGGATAATTGCATAACATTGCATGTTGTTTTTGACGAACATCGTATATAGCAACGAGCAGTAACGGTAACGATACTATCAAACACCAGTACCAGTTCTCACTTACCAGATAGGCGGTTTTTAAAATAATAACATTTATCAAAACCAGAATAAGCAAAATCATACCACTAACAGAAAGGAACTTGCGTTTCATAAGAATTAATTTAAAAATCCAAAATCCTTTGTACTTCCTAAAGCATTGAAGCAACTACAGTAAATACTTAATTAAACTTCTCTCATGCAATTTTTGGTTGCTGGTATGGAAGCATTTTTGAAAGCATTGCTTCCCACCGTTTAGCCCTGTTCTCAAGCTCAGCCATTTCATATAAGCTATCTGTCACGCCGTTATAAAATTCTAATGCGATAGGCTGGCTTTCATTTTTGAGATAAAATTCAAGAGCTATCTTATTTAAATATTTTCCCAATTCGTTTTTGTTTAATTCGCCGCCGTTCATAGCCCCGTATGTTTTTTTAAGTTTACAATCTGTCACTTCGCATAAATCAATTAACTTAAATTCGTACCTGTGATCATGGTCCTGTATGATCAGGATTTTTCTTCGTGGACCATCTAATCCAAGTATCTTGTCACGGAGTATCTCCTGCCCTGTAAAAGACAAATAATATAAAGAACCAAGCCTGCTAAAAACGATTAGCATCTGTTCTTCACGCTTTTTTAATTTGTGTTGATTCATAAGAATAAAGATTGAAGGATGATTATAATTGCAAAAACAATGATTAAAGCATCTATAAGACTCGTTATTTGATTTTTCCAGTAATAAAGCAACCGGTCAAAAACAATGTTTTGACAGATACTAATAGACACCCTAAAAATTCGAGCTTTAGAATGCGAATTTTACCCTAAAGAAGAATTGCGAAAATGAGAAACAATCCCCGGGCCCTGCAGTTTAGGCCGGGGCACAAGTATTAAAGTCCTTAAAGTTTGAGAAGTAATATAACTCAGGACAGAACGGAAAAAATTCAGTAAATGAACAGGTATAGCAGTCCGTTGTATCAATGATGATACTTGCGGTCATTTTTTTATTATAGAATTTGCTGCTCATACTGCGAAATTATAAAACAAAATTGTATAAAGCTGGCTTCTTCACTTAGTGTATTGTTAAAGCAAGTATGTAAGAATTCGGGAATACTATAATGCAGAATATAGTAATAGCATTTTACAGGCACCAAAAAGCGACGAATTTTTAAAATATATTAATTGCGAAACAAACATTTGCTTTTACATAATATTCCGCTGGTCTCACAGAAGCATTTTGCCTGTAACGAGCACTATGCGTTATTATCACTGAACAGTTGCTTCATTTGAAGTATCCTCTGTGCTTCTTCCTGGCTTGCATATTCTTCTTCCGGATCGGGCAAGACTTTTAAAACCGAATCCTGTAATGAAATGACGGATGATGAAGAATAGAGACCTATTCCATAACCGGAATAAGTATAATCCATTAGCGTAAGCTTTACAACATCATTTATTGATAATTCAATATAACGGCCGTAACGGATCAGCCTGAAGTATAAGGACCTCTCACTATTGGGAGTAAACACATTGGACTGAATATTATTGAAGATAAAATTCTGTTTGTCATTAGTGGGATTATAACCCCACGCTCTTATCAAAACCGTACCGCTCGCAACATCAAATGAAATGAAGTAGCCGTTTCCTTCATTATCAATATCAGAGACAAGACCCAGCTTTCCCATTCCCTCCGCAGTTAACCTTCCTTCCCAGATAAAACTTGATGATGGCCTTTGAAAATAAAAAACTTCATAACCGCTTCTTGACCCTACGATCCATTTGTCTTCTTCAATACTGCATGAAGCGGTAGGATTGGAAAATAAAAACGACAAACTTTTTATATCTTTCTGTAAGATAGTTTTGCTTACCATTTGTTCCCACCTGTAATAACTTTTTAAAAGAAGCCGTCCTTTTTCATCTGTATCCAGTTGTTTGGGTGGAGGCAGCACACGCAACAGATCAACTCTCCCCTGTGTATAAAAAAAATTGAAGACCAACAGGTGTTTGCCATCCTGTAAGGTTCGGGCAGCATAATTGCCATTAGGTAATAAAACATCTGCATGAAAAGAATGGTACTCTCCAATGAACTCAGGCGCAAACCAATACCTTACTTTAATATCTTCCCGTACAGAACCTAACAAATAAAACCGCCCATTTAATTCAAAGATGCATGGACATTCAATATCATCATAAGCGCGGGGATACAATAAAGGCCACAAAAATTCGGGCTCGTTATTGGTGATCTTAACAAGACCGACACAACCTCTTCTTGATATGGGACCAATGTTGCTGCGTGCGCATACCAGCAAATAAGCATCGTCATTACAATCGAACCTGAACGGATCGCGAAAGCTTAACCATTTTCTCGGGTTATCATCAGCATGCTCATAAAAAGGTCCTGTTGGTTCAAGAAAAAAATGAGGCTCATTGATCTTCTTCCATTCAAGCAGATCATTTGATTCTGCTAATCCTATTCTTGAAATTTTACCACGGTCTTTGCGCTGCAATCCCGTATAGTACATAATGAATTTATTATTCTCCCGATACACATGCATTGTCCATAGCATGTCATCATCCCATTGCCCCGGATCACCAACAAACAAAGCATTTTTTGTTCTCTTCCATGAAATACCATCCCTGGAAACCGCATGTGCGATGTAATCATGATTGGGAATAATGAGATGGAATAAATGATACACGCCCCTGTGAAGAATTACTGTTATATCGCCAATCTCCCAGTCACTGTAACCGGATCCTGTGTACATAGGTGTTTTTCGATTTTACTGAATGCAAAATTACGATGCAAAATGTATTTGGTAAATTTGCAGCTTTTAAACCTGCGCAATTTAGCTAACTATGAAAGGATATTATATTCAGTTATTTAGCCCGCATGGTCTCATTCGTTACAAAGATCCCGAGATAGGAAGAGATAAAGACACAGGGGGACAAGTAAAATATGTACTCGAGTTTTTAGAAAACCTTTCGCAGCATAAGCTGGTAAGAAAAGCAGATCTTTTTACAAGAAGGATTATTGATAAGAGAGTATCTCCTGCTTACGAAAAAGAAATTGAACCTATTAATGATACAGCCCGCATCGTTCGGATTACATGCGGCGGGAATGCGTACAGGCACAAAGAAACACTATGGGATTACCTTGATGAATTTGCAGACAAAACTTTGCGTTTCATTGAAAGGGAAGATGATTTTCCCGACGTTGTTCACGGCCATTATGCTGATGGTAACTATCTCGCCGGACAAATAAGCGAAGTGTTTGGAATACCTTTTATCGCAACAGGGCACTCGCTGGGAAGAAATAAACAAAATATCCTGCTGCAGCAAGGACTTTCGCCCGGCAAGATCAATGAAAAATTCAACATGGAAAGGCGCATAGAAGAAGAGGAGAAATATCTGAAAACTGCTGACGTAATCATTGTAAGCACGCAACATGAAATTGAAACGCAATATAACCTCTACGAAAATAAAAAAGATGGAAAATTCGTGGTGATCTCACCCGGTGTTAACGGTGAAATTTTTTATCCATTTTATCGTGAGCAATTGCCTGGTTTCAATTTATCAATTGAGCAAGAGCAGGCACGATATCGCGTAAACTCGGAAATAGAACGCTTCTTATTTAATCCAAATAAAC
>DATBFI010000144.1:0-2547 GCA_036558585.1 Chitinophagaceae bacterium | reverse complement strand
TTTTATTTTCCGGATACCTTCCATAGGGGTATTCGAAATGTTACCAAATATGTAACAGGCTCCCAGTTCAATTTTTACAGAATCGTTAGTAGGGTTAATTTGTAAAGACTTTTCAAAAAGAGCTTTTGCATTTGTTGCAAGCCAGCCCTGCATACCAGGATTTTCTTCCGCCATAAGATGTGCTAACAACAAACGGGCTGCGAAATTGAGGTTTTTTTCCGAATTTTCCAATTTCGCACCTTCTCCAAAATAGTATGCTGCAATCGCCTGTTGGTGAAGTGTATCCTGCCAGTAAGCCGCTAATTGCCTGTAAACCCGAATTTGTTGTTCTTTTACATTTCCACGCACCACACTATTTTCCAATTGGGTGAGATAAGACAATTGCTGTGAAGTAATATTTCTTTTGGCAGCAGTTAGTACTTCGGTAGTAGTGATTGTGCCGGAATTGGCGTCATTTGTATTAACTGGAGACGAATGAGTAGCAGGTGCTATTGTATTACCAAAGAAATAAAGAACCAGAACTAAAATAAAACCACCGCTTAAAAGAATGAGTTGTTGTTTTTTCAAAATGCCTGATTAAACCGCAAATTTATTGCGTAATATTCATTTGCTTTACTTCATTCACAAATTCTTTAGAAGGTTTAAAAGCAGGGATATGATGTTCCGGTATATTAACGGCAATATTTTTTTTAATGTTCCTGCCAATTTTGGCAGCACGTTTTTTGGTTATAAAACTTCCAAAACCGCGGATATAAATGTTCTCTCCTTTAGAAATGTTTTCCTTTATTTCTTTTATCAATGTTTCCACTGTAACAAGCACATCCACTTTAGGAATGCCTGTTTTGTCAGAAATATTATTTATAAGGTCAGATTTACGCATATAGGGTTTGTTTTTTTGTGTTTGTAGTTTTGAATCTCTAAAATAGGACAAAACACCCTTTTAATAAAAGAAATTTTTATTTTTTTATAAATGGTTATCCCTGAAAAGCAATATGTTATTAGTTAAAGACAATAGTAGTATTGACCTTATTAAAGGCTTATAAGGAAGCAATTTTTTTAATTCTTACTGCTTTCGTTGTATCACCACCGACGACTTATTCTTCATTGAATATTGTAAAAGGGCTCCAATCCAGGGTTAATCAGCTTCACAGCGAATCGGTTATAAAAAATCATCACTTTCCTGATAAGCTTTAATCAATGCCATTTCTCCCTCCTTACCCTCTCCAGCCATTCCATGTTCCATCCCTAAAATACCCTTGTAACCCTTATTATAAATGTGCTTAAAGATATTTTTATAATCCATTTCACCAGTACCAGGTTCCTTACGACCGGGATTATTACCAATTTGCAGGTAGCCGATCTCACTCCACGCAGCATCAATATTATTAATAATATTTCCCTCATTGCGTTGCATGTGGTACATATCAAATAAAAATTTGCAGGATGGGCTGTTAACTGCTTTACAAATGGCAAATGTTTGGTCGGAATGGCGTAGGAAGAGATCGGGTGTATCGCTTAGTGCTTCAAGAACCATAACCAAACCATGTGGCTCAAAAATTTCGCAGGCGGGTCGCAAGGCTTCAATCACATTCGATGTTTGATAATCAAACGGTAAGCTTCTCTCATAATTGCCAGGAACAACTGTCATCCATTTTACATTGCATCGCTTAGCACATTCAACAGCATTCTTGCAGGCGCTCCAAAATTTTTCCCTCCACTCTTTATCACCAGAACATAAAGATGTTTTTACCGGCCAGTGATCAAAATTTATAACAAAAACCCCCATGCTCATTCCAAGCTTTGCCAAAGTGTCTCCAATCTTTTTTTGTTCATCAACAGGTCTGTCCATAAAACCATTGTCTTCAATGGCACGAAAGCCCATGTTATATGCAAACTTTATCTGGTCTGTGAAATTATTGCCGGCGCTGTTTTTAAACATACCATCATGAATCGCGTAGTTGAGATGAAAAGTTTCATTATCATCTTTTTTATTATTTGCTTTGCTTGCAGCAGCTGTTATCAAACCCGCGCCTGCCAAAACAGATTGTTGCATAAACTTTCTGCGTAACATATAATCAGATTAGAATAAATAATGCCAGTGTCCCTGACTGGCATCATAAAAATTAAGCATAAGATATTAAGCCAGAACTCTTTCCTCAATCTTTCCCGTCTTCTTATTTTTTAAGATCACCTTTTTTGCTCCGTAATGCGTTACTTCTTCTTTAACCAAATAGTGTTCTGAATCATACTCATTTAAATGACTTTCTTTGGTTAATCCTGTTTTACCTCTCCATATATCGAGTTGCACCGGTTCCCATTGTTTAGTTTTTGCTGATTTATAGGCGGCATCAAGTACCGCATTAACTACATAGCCATCATAAAAAGTTTCTTTGGGTTGTTTGCCCTGTTCCATACTGTTGAACATATCCATAAACATATGATTATAACCAAGCTCATTCATCTCGTCACCTACAGGGAACAACCATCCCGTATTGCTTTCTGCTTTTTCGGAAACATAATCTGCCCCTTTCCCTGTTGTAAACATTT
>DATBFI010000143.1:0-14933 GCA_036558585.1 Chitinophagaceae bacterium | reverse complement strand
TGCTATGTGTGATGTTGATTAAAGAATGCTGGGCATGGCAACAGATATAGTAAAAAAATCGGGTAAACCCATGCCGCAGATTTTTAAAGGTGAACCGCTTGCATATAAAAAATTACTGGAGCTAAAAAATATTGATGCTGTTATCATTGCCACTCCCTGGGAATGGCACACACCCATGATACTGGATAGTTTACAGGCAGGAATAAAATATGTAGCCACTGAAGTTGTGCTGGGAATTACTCTTGATGACCATTGGAAAGTTGTGCATGAAACTGAAAAGCAAAAAGCAAATGTGATGATGTTAGAGAACGCCTGTTATTTCAGGGATGTACTTGCTGTGCTCAACATGGTGCGCCAGGGCGTGTTCGGAGAGATCATGCACCTGCAGGCCGGTTATCAACATGATTTGCGTGGAGTAAAATTTAACAATGGTATTGATCCATACGACAGCGGCGCTGAGTTTGGAGAGAAAGGTTTTTCAGAAGCAAAATGGAGAACCAACCATTCTGTTCACCGCAACGGTGACCTGTATCCTACGCATGGTGTTGGACCAGTCGCGACAATGATTGATATCAACAAAGGAAATCGCTTCCTGTCACTCAATTCTTTTGCAACCAAAACAAGAGGGCTTCATGAATATATTGTAAAAAAAGGGGGAGAAAACCATCCTAATACCAAAGTAAAATTTAAGTTAGGAGATATCGTAACAACACAGATCAACTGTGCAAACGGCGAAACGATTTTATTACAGCATGATACGAATTTGCCTCGCCCCTATTCGCTTGGTTACCGCGTTCAGGGCACAAAGGGATTGTGGATGCAGGTAAATCACTCAATTTATATAGAAGATCAATCCGCCAAACATCATCAGTGGGATGATGAAAAAACATGGCTCGAAAAATATGATCATCCTCTTTGGAAAAGGTGGGCAAATAAAGATACAGAAAGCGCCGCGGGGCATGGCGGCATAGACTTTTTTGTACTGCATGGTTTTGTTGAATCTATCAAACGCGGTATCTCTACGCCACTTGATGTTTACGATGCCGCAGCATGGAGCGCAATAACACCTTTGAGCGAAATGAGTATCGAACTGGGTAATGAAACAGTTGATTTCCCTGATTTTACGAACGGACAGTGGATGTACAGGAAAAACAACTTTGTATTAAATGATGAATTTTAAATAAGTGCTTCAATTTTTTTAATGTTGTAAAAGTTATTTTAGTGTTTGGACCGTCAGTTGAATTATCTGGCATCGTTCGGGGAAAATTATAATAAAAACATTTGATGAAAAATATAGAAGCAGTTTACAAAAGTTTGTTACAGCCCTCTGATGATTTGGTTGCAGACATTGCGGGTATTGATGGCGACATAATTATTCTTGGTGTTGGCGGGAAAATGGGCCCGGGTCTTGCAAGGGTAGCAAAGCAAGCTGTGGATAAAGCAGGTGTAAATAAAAACATTATAGGTGTTGCCCGTTTTTCTGAACCTGGTTTGCAGGATGAGTTACACAAAGAAGGTATTGAAACTATTCATGCTGATCTGCTCGATGATGATAAACTGCAGGCTCTGCCAGAAATTAAAAATGTGCTTTATCTCGCAGGAACGAAGTTTGGTACAAGCGGTAATGAATCTTTTACCTGGGCAATGAATGCGTATCTGCCGGGCCGGGTTGCACAAAAATTTAAAAATTCCCGGATCGTTGTTTTCTCAACCGGAAATGTGTACCCGTTGGTTCCGGTTGTAAGTGGCGGAGCAACTGAAGATCTGCCTCCTGAACCTATTGGAGAGTATGGACAATCCTGTCTCGGGCGGGAACGTGTCTTTCAATATTTCTCCTCTAAAAATAATACCCCTGTCTTAATCTATCGTTTGAATTATGCTAATGACGTAACCTATGGTGTATTGTTGGAGATCGCAAAATCTGTGAAAGAAAAAAAACCTGTTGATCTTAGCATGGGGACTGCGAGTGTGATCTGGCAGGGCGATGCAAATGAAATAGCTATAAGGTGTTTACTACATTGCTCAGTTCCCGCAAAAATTTTGAATGTAACGGGTCCTGAAATCGTATCACTTCGATGGCTTGCTCAACAATTTGGTAAAATGATGGGAGTAACTCCTCAATTTATCAACGAGGAACAGCCCACATCATTTTTGTCGAATGCCGCTGAATCATTTCGCCTTTTTGGTTATCCCAAAGTTCCTTTAAAACAAATGATGGAAATTGTGCTTGAATGGTTAAACCAGGGAGGAAGAACATTAAATAAGCCAACACATTTTTCAGAAAGAAAAGGAAAATATTAAGCTATGACAAACTACAAAGGATTGCATTCTTCAGTCAAAGAATTATTGCACGAAGGTGTTGTAATTCCTGCTCATCCTTTAGCATTAACCGAGGATCTTGAGCTTGATGAGCAACGCCAGAGACTGCTCACACGATATTATATTGCGAGTGGTGCAGGAGGAGTAGCAGTTGGTGTGCACACGACACAATTTGAGATAAGAAAACCCGGGATAAATTTATTAGACCCCGTTTTAAAAATAGCGGCAGAGGAGATTGAACATGCAGAATTAAAACGTGACTTTATAAAAGTGGCCGGTATTTGCGGACCAGTTGAGCAGGCACTTAAAGAAGCTGAACTGGCAGCAAAATATGGTTATCATCTTGGACTGCTTAGCAATGGTGGCCTGCAACATTATTCAGAAGCAGAACTCATCAGGCGTGCCTATGCTGTTTCGGAGATCATCCCGGTTTTTGGTTTCTATCTTCAACCTGCTGCAGGTGGTCGTTTGCTGAGCTACGAATTCTGGCGTGATCTCGTTGAGATTTCCAATGTGTATGCCATAAAAGTTGCAGCATTTAACAGGTATCAAACGCTTGACGTGGTAAGGGCAGTCTGCAATTCTTCCAGGAGAAATGAAATTGCATTGTATACCGGCAATGATGATAATATTGTGGCTGATCTGTTAACACCATATCGTTTACCTGCAAATGACACGATAGTAGAAAAAAGATTTGTTGGAGGGCTGCTTGGTCACTGGGCAGTGTGGACAAAAAAAGCAGCCGAGCTTTTAAGTGAAATAAAAAATTGCATTGCAAATAATTATTTGGAAGCCGAACAATTATTATCAAAAGGAGTTGAGGTTACTGATATGAACGCGGTGATTTTTGATGCAAAGAATTCTTTCAGAGGCTGCATTCCCGGTATTCATGAAGTATTGCGGCGACAGGGATTGCTCAAAGGCAGATGGTGCTTAAATCCGGAAGAAGAACTTTCGCCTGGCCAGGTGGAAGAAATTGACAGGATATACAAAAATTATCCGCACCTAACTGATGACGCATTTGTAAAAAACTTTCTTGAGGAGGAAAAGAAGATCAGTTTAAGTTTGGCTGACTAATAATCAGGAATACCACTTTATTTTTTATGCCTATGTTGGTCGCCTGACCAACATATCATCAAAAATTTTGCACTGTATATTTATTTCTTCGGGAAGGTCTTGCCAATTGCCATTTTAATTTAACAGGATTATTTATGCCTATGTTGGTCGCCTGACCAACATATATCCGCCATCTTAGTCCACTTCCAGTACAAATGGAATATCCTGGTCCTTTTCCTGCAGAGGCATCGAGAGAACTCCAACGGCATGTTCCAGCTCTGTCTCAGGACCATCTTTGTATGGATTGAAGGGATAAACCGGCCACGCCAAATGCATTCCCTGCGGCAGATGTAGTGTCCAGCCATTATGCCGAATCATGCCTTCTAAATCCTCATCACCTAATTCAATTTTTTCTTTGCCTAAAATTATTTTCTGTCCCCCACCGGTTACGAGTGTATCCCCGGCTTTTAGTACCAATTGTAAATTAAATCGTGATTTTGCATCTCCCCATTTATAAGTGGTAACAAAGCGGAACTTCAGTTGCTTCCCTATCGGCTTGGGCACTTCCAGCACAGCAAAGAATACATTATAGGCAAGCGCTAACCTGTCGGTATCGTCACTCATTTGCAGGCGACTGCTTACGGGCATATGAATACTGTCTTTTCCAATAGCTTCTTGGAAAGTCGCAAGTTCCGGCTGACGCTTGGAATTAGCACCACTTATAATCAATCCAACTTTTTTATTGAAGACGCTGAAATTTCCCTGGCGGTCAAGAAAGAAATTATTGAGACTAACCGGCGGAGCAATAAGCCCTGAATAGCTCACCACCCAGGGACCTGTTTTACGAATGCCAGCTGGTACACTCATCGCGTGGGAATAATCAAGTTGATCTTGTGGAATGGGATCAGTTTTTCCCTCATGAAAGTAAAGTGCATTCTGTGCAATTCGCCCGAGCGATTGTATGTCCCCACCATAAGATTTTGGATCTCCGCCATAAGGAAAAAAACTGGTTAAGAAAGCTGCGTAACGCCTGCCATCAGTAAAGTGTGAAAAACCAAAATGCCCCCACATAGATACGCCCCAGTAACGATTTCGGTCGTTGATGGTCTCAACAGGTGTACCGTCAGGATAAGTAAAGTATTCATGAAAATCAGTGGAACGCCGTAAGGCTTTGAGAGCGTCAGGGTCTTTTGAATATTCCCAGTACAAAGCAATTTGAGTAACCGTTAAATAATCGTAACCGGTGGTAGGACCTGCCTGGCTGTGCTCTCCCCAATACCCGTCGACAGTTTGCTCTTTAACACAAAAGCGGTGCAAAACCTTAGTTGATAAATTTATCCATTCCGGCTTGTTAAACACATGCCCTGCCACTAACAATGTTGACGCGTATATAGAATAATGATTAGGCGATGTTGTAATGAAAGGTGCATTATACTGGGGATAGTCCTGGCACTTCGCAAGCTTTGGCTCCAGTAATGCGATCTCTTTAAGCAGAATTTGTTTCCAATGGTTCCCCCTCTCCTCTCCTAATTTATTTTCCAGGAGCCGGTACGCCTCAAGCCACATATAAGTATCCCAATCATTATCGCCGCGGGCAGTGTAGTGGCCGTTATCGTATTCTGTAACGAGCAGGTCGCCGATACGCTGTGCTATTTGAAGCATGTGCATATTCCCATATTGCTTATTTGCGGGGTGTGATTTTGCATAGAGTACCGCCGGCATTAAAATGGCATTTGGAAAATGGCTCCAGCCAGGTTGTGATTCCAATGAAGCAAGCGTTGCTTCACCATTGGTTGCGAGCTGTTTTTCAATTCTTGCAACGCCGGTCTCAAGCAGTTGGAAATAACGCTGTGGTAACTCTACCGGATTGTGATTGCTGCTTTGAACTTGTGCATTTAATTGAATAGCGGAAGCAAAAACAAAAGCAGTTAATAGAATTTTTTGTTGCATGATTTGCGCTGATTTTTATGGCGGACATAAATGGTTCTATTTAAATCTTGTTCTTCCTGTTGTTGGTCCGGCGACTAACAATAGCGAGAACAGAAAGACCGGAAAACAAAGGCTCAAAATTAAATTCCCTGTACGATAATCGGGAATCGCAAACGCAGATTTTCTACATTAAGAATCATCTGTTAAGGTGGACAATACGGTAGGAGGTTAACACATTGAAGTGTGGTGAAACGTTTAGCGCAAAGTTTAGGGGCTGAGAGCAATTCCAACGCCTGCAATGACCTGATCGTAATAATCATATTCGGAATAAATTTTTTTACATTTGCTTTTTACATACCAAAACTATTCGATAGCAAGGAAATATTTCCACGCCAGTCCCCTGCTTTCTCCATATACCATTATTCCGTTCTTAATTTTTTGAAAAACAGATCTATGAACAACTTAATACTCAACTGCCGCGCATTCAGCAGGCTTACTTCAGGATTAGTACTCTTAATAGCCACCCTCATTTCCTGCTCAAAAGTTTACTCCCAATCTTCGGGGAGCTTCTGGACAGATGTACCTGAAAATGCAATAGCTGCCCGTGGCATCCGGCACACTATTCCTCAAAAATATCGAACGATGTCTCTTAACGTTAATGGCATGCGCCAGTTAATTGCACAAGCGCCACAGGAAAAAAATACCTCGCTTCGTTCTTCGGGAGTAATCATTACGTTACCGTTACCCGAGGGGAAACTCGCACGTTTTCGTTTTGTAGAATCACCTGTTATGGCTCCGTCCCTGGCCGCCCGGTTCCCCGAAATACACAGCTTCGTTGGTATTGGGTTAGATGACCGGGACCTCTCGTGTGCTTTCGATTTCACAACTGCAGGATTTCATGGCATGATCCACTCGACAGAAAATGGCCTCAGTTTTATTGATCCTTACAGCCAGGGCGATATAGATAACTATATTGTATACGCTAAAAAAGATTATATACCCGGACTTGATAAAGCTTTTTTTGAACCGGATGTACTGGGCACTGAAACTGACAATGCTAAAAAAATAGGAGAACTGGTGAAGCACAGAAGAGCACAGCAAATGGAGGCGCAACCTGCTGAAACTTCCGGTGATCAACTTCGTACTTACAGGATTGCCATTGCAGCTACGGGTGAATATACAGCTTTCCATGGAGGAACAAAGGCTGCTGCGCTTTCTGGCATAACTACCACGCTGCACAGGATAAATTTCATTTATATCAGGGAAGTGGATGTCAGAATGATATTAGTTGCAAATGAGACTTCTGTTATATACACAAACAGCGCTACTGATCCCTATTCAAACGGAGATGCTTTCTCAATGATAAGCCAGGTCCAAACTGATATTGACAGAAAGATAGGAAGTGCGAAGTATGATATCGGGCATGTTTTCGGTACCAATAGCGGAGGGTTGGCTTATTTAGGCGTCGTATGCCAGGCGGGTATAAAGGCACGTGGAGTCACAGGATCAGCAGCTCCAATCGGCGATGCTTTTGACGTAGATTATGTGGCACACGAAATGGGGCATCAATTTGGTGCTAACCATTCGTTTAATGGCGATGGTGGCTCCTGCGCAGGAAATGTTAATCCAGGTACTGCATACGAGCCGGGCAGTGGTTCTACCATTATGGCATATGCCGGTATTTGTGGTTCGCAGGACTTACAACCACACAGCGATGCCTATTTTCATGTGGCGAGTTATGATGAAATCTTTGCTTATACAGAACTGGGGGAGGGAAATAGTTGTGCTGTAATCACCACCCGGGAGAATACCGCCCCGGTACCTGCTATTTCTACGCCAAATAATCTCACCATTCCGAAGCAAACACCATTTACTATTTCCGGTACGGCAGTGGATGCTGAGAAGGATCCGGTCACATACAACTGGGAAGAGTATGATCTGGGACCTGAAGGGAGTCCTGATGCACCCACAGGTAATGCACCTATCTTCCGGTCATTTACGGCAACCAGCCGTCGCTCCCGAACCTTTCCGACACAATCCGATTTGCTTAACAATACATCCACAACCGGTGAAATACTTCCAACATATGCGCGTACCCTTCATTTTAACCTGACTGTGCGTGATAATTATTCCGGCGGTGGTGGCGTTGCCTGGGCTCGTCTCTTAACTGTTAAAGTATCAGGTGCAGCAGGACCGTTCCGGGTAACATTTCCCAATAAAAATGTAGCGCTGGCAGGTGGCTCTGTTCAAATGGTTACCTGGAATGTGTCCGGAACGAACGCACTTCCGATAAACACCAAACGCGTTAACATTCGTCTGTCAACTGACGGAGGAGTTACTTTTCCAACAATCCTGGCATCAAACAGGCCAAATGATGGCACACAGCGGGTTAGGCTTCCAAACATTACAACAACCACTGCGCGGATTAAAGTTGAAGCTGTTGGCAACATCTTCTTTGATATATCCAATTCCAATTTTAAAATAACTGCTACGCTGGCTCCCCCTGTTACATTTTCTTCTCCCGGCGCCGGCCCTGAGTCTTCATCTGAGTTAAGTATTAAAGCCGGGGGCAGTTTTGTAAACAGTTTGTACGTTTCACCTAATCCGGCAAATAGATATACCACCATTAGCTTTTCGGTGGACCGGGATCAAACGGTGCAACTTCTTGTGTTTAATGCAGAAGGCAAATTGATTAGCGGGTTGTATAAAGGCAGAGCTCAGGCCGGTAAAAAGTATCTGTTTGAATGGAGTGCCGGTTCAAATCCTTCTGGTATGTACATTAGCCGCCTCATTACCCAAAAAGGAGTGTTAACCAAAAAGATCATTTTACTTCCTTAGGGTAGTAAGTTTTCTTCCAGTGCCGTCGGGTCTCATTAACAGCAGTGCAGGTTAGGCTAGTCAACCTTTAAAAAGTTATGAAGTATAGTGTGGATGTGGTTTAATCTGCAAGAAAATTGATTAACTCATTAAATTTCTTGCAGATTCATGCTATCCAAAACTGCTAATCGATAACAAATGAGTTTTTACAGCACTTTCGAGGAGCAATTACATCATAAACATCCTCTTTACATTTTAGCCAACCATATTAACTGGCAACAATTTGACGAGGCCTTTAAAGATTTCTATTACGGGGATAATGGACGTCCTGGCAAGCGCGTTCGCCTTATGGTATCATTGCTGATGCTCAGCCATATCCGCAATTTGAGTGGTGAAAGTGTGGTAGAACAATGGGTGGAGAATGCTTACTACCAATCTACCTACCAGGCATACGGCACAAATAAAACTTTCTATCATCTTACTTTAATATGGAAGGTTTAGGTTACCTCAAAAAACGTTTCTATATTGTAAGGCTCTTGTATGTCGTTTCAAGTAGATCACAATGCCCTGTTTCAATTTGCTGCCGATTGTATCAATTACAGCAACCGTTCTGTATTCCTTACCGGCAAAGCAGGGACTGGCAAAACAACTTTTCTTAAGTACATTAAGGAACATATACAGAAGCAAACTGTGGTGCTTGCACCTACAGGCGTCGCAGCTATCAATGCTGGTGGTGTTACCATTCATTCTTTTTTTCAACTGCCTCTTGGCCCGTTTGTACCCGGCTCAGTAAATGGGTTTACAAATAACAGCAGCGAAATTACTGACAAGCATCATTTGCTTGGTCGCCTTCGTTACGATAAAGAAAAGATCCAGTTGTTGCAAAATCTCGAGTTGCTTATAATTGATGAGATAAGCATGGTTCGTTGTGATGTGCTTGACGCAATTGATATAATACTAAAACATTTTCGTTACAGGCATCACGAACCCTTTGGCGGAGTGCAAATGCTGCTTATTGGTGATATGTACCAGTTGCCGCCTGTAGCAGTACAGGAAGAATTGAAGATACTTTCTGCTTTTTATAACAGCCCTTATTTTTTTGATAGTCTTGTAATGCAGCAATATCCTCCATTGCATATTGAACTTGAAAAAATTTATCGCCAAAGCGACCCACAATTTATCAGCGTGCTTAATAAAATCCGTAATAATAAAATGGATCACGAGGCCATGCAGTTACTGCATACCCACTATAACCGCGGATTTCAGCCGCAAAAAGAGCAAGGATATATTACACTCGCTACACACAACTATTTGGCTGATAATATTAATGCGAAAGAATTGCAAACACTGCCCGGTGATTTGTTTTCTTTTAAAGCGACTATTGAGGGAGAATTTTCCGAAAAGTCATACCCTGCCGAAGAACTCCTGCAACTAAAACACGGAGCACAGGTAATGTTTTTGAAAAACGATATGGAAAAAGTAAGGAGGTACTTTAATGGTAAGATCGGTATTGTGGAAAAAATAGAAGATGAAAAAATTTTTGTTCGCTGTGCAAATGAAAAACCAATTGAAGTAAAAAAATATAAATGGGAAAATATTCGCTATTCACTTAATAAAACTACCTGGCAATTAGAAGAAAAGGTGATTGGTTCGTTTGAGCAATATCCGCTTCGGCTGGCGTGGGCAATTACAATACATAAAAGCCAGGGATTAACTTTTGAAAAAGCTGTAATTGATGCCGGGGCAGCTTTTGCCTGCGGCCAGGTTTATGTAGCGCTTAGCCGATGCACTTCACTGCAGGGAATGATATTGCGCAGCCCGATTACACATAATGCGTTATTTACAGACGAACGCATTAACCGGTTTGCAAAGAATAAGAATAATACTGATCAATTGCCAAACGAATTGAAGGAAGCTAAACATCGTTACCAACAAACCTTGCTTGTCAATTTATTTGACTTCTCACGCATTGTAAAAATGTGTGAACAATTTCTTACACATACTGAAGAGCATAAATCTTCCTTCAATCCAGAAACAATTCCCTGGGTGCAAAATATATTTTGCAAAACAGAAGCATTACAAACAGTTGCACAAAAATTTCAGCCGCAACTAGAGCAGTTGTCTCAACAACAATTGCCTGAAGAAAATGCTTTGCTTCAGCAACGGGTAAATGCAGCAGCCCAATATTTTTCAAAAGAGATGCAGCAATTGTTGCAACTTTTATCCCAATCACCCGCGGTTACAGACAGCCGGCAATATGCAACCAATTATAATGAAGAATTAAAGAATGTTTATGTTGCTGTCGCAAACAGGCTGCACATTATAAACGGGTGCATAAATGGTTTTAATGTTGCAAATTATCATATCCAAAAAAAGAATTTTACGGTGCCTTCATTTAATATAAATGCTTATGCAAAAGCATCTTCTTACACCTACAAAGAAAACCCTCATCCTGAGTTGTTGAAACAGTTAAGAAAATTACGTGATGTCATTTGTGATAAAAATGGTTGGCCGATTTATATAGTAGCAGGAACAAATACGCTTGAAGAAATGGCTCGTTATCTTCCTCAAACTTTGGAAGAACTTTGGCAAATAAGCGGCTTTGGCAAAGCGAAGATTGAAAAATTCGGTCAGCAGTTCCTTGATACAATTCTTAAGTATAGCGCGCAACATAACCTAACCTCGCTGATAAAAGAAAAAATACCTAAACGTATACGCAAAGAAGAAAAAGAAAAATCAAATAAGTCTGATACGAAGTTTGAAACATACCAGTTATATAAAGCCGGCAAAACAGTTGCTGAAATTGCAGCAATAAGAAATCTCACGCCGCAAACAATTGAAGGGCATCTTGCTCATTATGTAAAAACAGGCGACATCGAAATTGAAAAACTTGTTTCTGCAGACAAGCTAATGATGATAAGGCCATTGCTCGAGGATTTTAATAATATATCATTGATCAAAGAAAAATTAGGTGATGCTGTGAGCTATGGTGAAATAAGACTCGCACTGGCATGGAAAGAAACTGAAAGCAGAATGAAGAAATAAAACGACGAGTAGTGAGTTAGGATAGCTATTTGGTTACTTAAACATTCCTGTCAATTACCCAAGCAAGAGTGTAACCTACCCAATACTCCTCCCCATAAGCAAAGGAATTATTTAGTTTAAGTGTGTAGATACGCATAAAATAATGAGTAACTTTAAATACCAATCTTTCCCTATGCCTGTCAATTCACATATTTGCAGGTTTGTTGCTTTTGAGAAAAGATCCTCTTTCTTTAGAAGATTGTCTGCATTAATAATAGTTTCCCAGTTCTTTTTTATACTGGTACATAATGCTGGCTACGCACAGGATATTAATGGGGAGTCTGTTTGGCGCGAAAATATTTTGCATGGCTTGGATACAACAACACAAGATACCAGTCGGGTGCTGCTGACAGCTGAATTAGCTAACTACTACAAATTTCATTTGCCGGACTCCGCACTATTCTATGGTTATAGGGCACTGGAATCAGCGAGGCAAATTAAGTTTCCCCAAGGTGAAGTTGACGCATTAGAGGCTATGATACACACACAAACTACACTTGGAAACGATTCAAAAGCTTTACAAATGGCTCTTCAGGGCCTAAAGATTGCAGAAAGAAACAACCTGATTTATGACAAAGCACTACTTCTGGGTTTACTAGGGCACATTTACCGAGAAGTAGAAAATTATAGAAAAGCTTTAAGTTTTTTTAGAGAATCAATGGCGCTTTTGGATTCTCTCCACGATTCCACTTTTTCAACACTACAGCAAAGCTATATTGGAGAAACTTATTTAACCTTGAACCACCTTGATTCAGCCCTGTATTATTGCCAATCAGCGCATGAAATCGCTGTTCGATTAAACGAACCCTGGGTGATATCTAATGCACTAATAGATCTCGGAAAAATTCAACTTAAAAAGGGCAACGATGATCTTGCCCTGGCTTATTTCAGGCAATCGCTACCAATAGCAGCCAACGCTGACATGATTTTCAACTCCTATTTTGCTATAGCACAGGTATACCAGGAAACGAATAAGTCTGACTCCTGTATTTATTATGTAAAAAAATCACTCGAACCAATCGAGGGAAGAGGTTTCTATTCAGATATTATCAAAGCTAGTCTTCTTTTATCCAATATTTATGAGAAGAAGGACGCTCAAAAAGCCCTTGAATATAGCAAGCTAGCTATATTATACAAAGACAGCTTAGACAATCTCGGAAAAACCACTTCCTTTGAAAATTTGCTTGCCTTTGATGAACAGGAGCGTCAATATGAAATAGAGGCTGCTGAGGCAGCTTACCGAAGCAAGGTTAAACAATATGGATTGATTGCAGGCTCGCTGGTACTCCTGCTCATTGGACTCATGCTTTATCGCACAAATAGAATTCGGATGAATAATGAGATAGTCTCACAACAACACAAAGCATCGGAACTCGAAATGCAGGCACTCCGTGCACAAATGAACCCTCATTTTATTTTCAACTCACTTAACTCCATCAACATGTTCATCCTTGAAAACAATAAACTGCAGGCAGCGGAATATCTTTCAAAATTTTCAAGATTAGTGAGGTTGATCCTTCAAAATTCACAGGAAGCATTCATTGCGCTGGAAAGAGAAGTAAAAGCACTTGAACTTTACCTTGAACTGGAATCACTACGGTTTGAACATAAGTTTGAATATAAGATTTCAGTAGACGACGAAGTTGATACAACAGTGCTGAAAGTGCCGCCACTTATCATTCAGCCTTATGCAGAAAATGCGATTTGGCATGGGCTCATGCATAAGCACGGAAAAGGACATCTGGAGATTGAGTTATATCAACAGAAAGAAATATTGTTTTGTAAAATTATTGATGACGGTATTGGAAGAAAAAAAGCAGAAGAACTTAAAAGTAAATCCGCTTCTAAGAACAAATCAATGGGAATGCATATCACAGCTGATAGAATTGCCATGTTACAACAGCAAAAACAAAATAGCACATTCATATCAGTAACCGATCTTGTACTTCCTGATGGCAACCCCGTCGGTACAGAAGTGCTGATCAAAATACCCTCTTCATTATGATTAAAGCCATTATTATAGATGATGAAATGCATTGCCGCAAAACATTAGCTATGTTGCTGAAAGAGTATTGTCCCGATGTACAATTAATGGAACAATGCAGTGATGCGCAGAGGGGTCTTGAAGCAATTGAAAAGTTTAAACCTGACCTCGTTTTTCTCGACATCGAAATGCCTCACATGAATGGATTTGAAATGCTGGAGCAATTTTCTGAAATCACATTCGCCGTTGTTTTCACAACCGGGTATGATCAGTATGCAATTAAAGCTTTCAAGTTTAGTGCTCTTGATTATTTGCTGAAACCTGTTGAACCAAAAGAGCTCATAGCAGCAGTGCATAAAATACAAATACAAAAAAAATTACCGGAAGCCGAACAATTCCAAATGTTGATGAGTAAAATAAACAATAAAGAAAATATTTTTCCTAAAATTCCTGTTCCTACTTCTGATGGTTATGAATTAATTCCTGTTGAGCAGGTATTACTTTGCGAAGCAGATGATAACTACACCTATTTTACTCTTAAAAACAAAAAGAAAATTATTGCCTGCCGTATGCTGAAAGAAGTAGAAGAACAATTGGAAAATTTTATATTCTTTGTTCGTGTACATCATTCTTACATTGTCAATATAAAAGAAGTAACAAAATATGTTCGTGGTGAGGGTGGTTATGTAATTATGAGTGACGGGTCTACAGTAAATGTATCCCGCAGTCGCAAGGAAACACTATTGAAATGGTTCCAAAGTTCTAAATCCTAGAGTTATGGGTTCTATGTTTTATGTTTTACCAAATTCTCAATTCCAAAATCACCTCAGGACTCTGCTCCCTTGTTGGTAATAACTCCAATTCAACTAATCAACTATTCAACTCTTCGCTTTCAGCTACCTTTTATCTTTCGCCAAATACCCAATTCGCTCCTTCAAATACCTACCCGTACTGGATTTAGGCAGATCACCAGCATACTTTTATATCAGTGATCCAATAGAAATTTCTAATCACTAAAAACTAAAACCTCAATTGTTCCACCATTTAATTTTTCTTTTTATGAACCGAACAACTAAAACTTTGATAATTTCGGGATTGTTTTTTTCAATTATTATTTCATCGTGCAAAAAAGATCCTCTTCCTGATAATCGATCCATTTCATCAAACCAGCACAATGAAGGAAAGATAGACAAAAACCGTCTGAAAAGGCTCGTGAAAGACCTGGCAGGCAGTTTGGGCAGCTCTATTGGTCTTGGTGGTGATCTGTTCGTGCCTGACCCGGTGGTAGGTTCAATCTTACGCATTGACCCGAGGACTGGCGATTATAAAACCTTCGCCAGCGGATTACCCCAATTGATCCCCGACGTTGGTCTTGGCGGCATCACTGATGTAGCATTCCTCGGCGGGAAAGCCTATGCGTTGGTAACAATGGTCGACGATCCTAATCTCTTCCCAACCGGCCAGGTCAATGGCATCTATCGGATTGACGGTCCGAAAAGTTTCAAAGTTATCGCAGATATCGGCGCTTACAACATAGCGCATCCGCCAACAGGCTTTGATTTTTTCGTTTCAACCGGAGTTCTCTATTCGATCCAAACCTATTGCGGGGGCTTCCTTGTAACTGACGGACACCTTAACCGGGTGCTGCACGTTACACTCGATGGTAAAATCACGATGTTTAGGAAGTTCGATGACATCGTTCCCACGGGCCTGGCGGTGAGAGACAATCTGGTATACATGTCCG
>DATBFI010000142.1:0-4179 GCA_036558585.1 Chitinophagaceae bacterium | reverse complement strand
CGTTGAAGTGTAAAATGCATTTTGGTAAAAGAGAGCATGTGCCGATGCTGTTCTTCAACATATTTTCTGGAATTAAATGCTGATGTCAACTTTGTCTGAATTGCTGTCTTTCACTACTGTATTATCCTGCATTTGTAATTCACTTCCTTTGGAATTATAGGTTAATGTATAATGCACTACCAGGTATTCTTTTTTCTGATTTACACCGGGAATGGTAACATTTTGTTTTAAAGCATTTTCAGCTGAAGGATACTGGCTCAGGTTTTTTGAATCCAGTGTTTTATCCCAAACTGTTGTACGTTGTCCTTTTGTGTTTACCTTTTCTACGATGATATGTACCTGCGCAGAAGTATTATTGTAAATTCCTGACGCATAAGAACTGCCTTTATACACCGCAAATGAGATGTTTTTGTTTACAAGCCTGGACTCAGTTCTTTGCTTTACCTGTTTATACATTACGGCTCCGAGAATCATTATCGCGGGTAACCATACTAAATACTTATTCATAAAGCCTCCGGTTATTTATTTTTATTAGTACTTGTTGTTATCAATTACAATTCAAAGATAGGTACTTTGTATTGCATAGTACAAGGCTTTATCGGGGAAATGGCATTTTTTAAGGATGAATGGCCGTTTTGGGTGGATGAAATGATCTTTGGGGATGCAGGTTTAGCCTTAGGAAGGAGAAGAAACTAGTGTAATATTATGGGAGATAAGGAATCCATCATCATAACTTCTTGTTTATCAATTACTTGTTTAACATATAATATAATTTGGTATTACTTACCTTGAATCGATGGGGAGAGAGGCCCGACTTACAACAAAACTTCTGAGAGGACTATCCGGATGTATCAACCCTGGAAGAGAACCACATAGACATATAGCACAAAATAGAAAATCCACATGGTTTCTACGTGAAAACCTGCCTGCCGGGCCTTATGCCTCCACAGGTGCCTATTCAAGAAGATAATCTTGACGAAAAGAAGTGAGTTCCGGCAGATAGGGCTTATTCAGTTCTCAGGCTTTTTACCGGGTTAGCTATGGCAGCCTTGATAGCCTGAGAACTGATCGTGATAAGCGCAACAATTATGGAAGCAATGCCCGCAAGCACAAATACCCACCAACTAATGTCTATGCGATAGGCAAAATCGGCTAACCAGGTTTTCATTGCCCACAACGCAACAGGAAACGCAATGAGTGCAGCGATTACAATTAACATTAAAAAATCCCGTGACAGAAGCTGCACAAGCTGTATTGTATTTGCACCCAAAACTTTTCGTATACCTATTTCTTTTGTGCGTCTTGTAACAGTTAATGTCGCCAATCCAAACAACCCCATGCAGGCGATAAATATCGACAGGCCCGAGGCAATCTTTACCACAGCAGCACTTTTTTGTTCCTGCTCATAAGCTGATGCAAGTTTTTCGTCGAGGAAATGATATTCAAAATCCTGGGAAGGTGCTACCACCTGCCATGCCTTTCTCAATAAATTAATATTGTCCTGCATGCTGCCTGGTTTCATACGAACTGAAATACGTGGTTGAGGAGCGTTGGCATAAGAAACATCATTTGATTGGCGGGCGATTGTATCAAATTTTAAAGAAAGGACCAAAGGCTTTATTTTACTGTGCAATGATTCATAATTAAAGTCTTTCATTACACCGATGATTTGTTGCGAGTATTTTCCGAACTTTTTCCCGACAGGATCTTTAATTCTATATTCTTTTACTAATGTTTCGTTCACGAGTATACTGTTATTTGAGTCTGCCGGATTCTCCGGCAAAAAACCTCTTCCCTGCAACACAGGAATTTGCATCGTCTCGATAAAATATGGATCTATTTCGTTGTATTGAAAATTGTGATATTGTTTTTTGTTATCAGAATATCCGAGCGTAGCCCACGGAGTTTCTGCAAAACTGAATGTTGAAGCGCTCACACTAAGTACCTGCGGATATTTTGCCAGCTCATTTTTATATAGTTGTGCCAACGGAAATCCTTCACCCCGTTTTTTATTGGTAGGTACAATTATTACCTGGTCTTTATTATAACCAAGGTCTTTGTGCTGGAGATAATTCGTTTGCTGGCCGATTATTATTGTGCAGGTGATCATCACGATGGAGGCAACAAATTGCCCAACGATCAATCCTTTCCTGAATAACCCTGCATTGTTTTTTAAATTTAGTTTGCCCTTCAGCACTTCAACAGGATTGAAGCCTGAAAGTATGATCGCCGGGTAAATACCTGCGATCAGCGCTATGGTACATATCAGTAAGATGCAGAAAATAATAAATAAAGGATCAAAGTGAAAGCTAAGATTCCTGTTGATAAGGTCGTTAAAAGGTTTAAGCAATACCGCCGCAACTGACAAACCAATCAAGACAGCTATAATTGTCACCAGCAAAGCTTCTCCCCAAAATTGTCGCATCAACTGTTTACGTGCTGCACCTAATGCTTTCCGGACGCCAACTTCAAGTGCTCTTGTTGCAGAGCGGCCAATAGAAAGAGTAATGAAATTAATACAGGCAACGAGTAATATTAAAATACCAATTGTGGCAAGTATGTAAGAATATTTGGGATTGCTGATCGGCTGGTTACCTGTAGGCAAAGAACTATCCAGGTGTACAGCTGTCAAGGGTTGCAGGTGCATTATAAATTCTTCTGAGCCATAGTCTTCTCCCAACTGTTGTTTCAGCATCGCTGGAAACTTTTTTTCAAGATTCTCTGCACCCACATTATTTTGAAGCAACACATAGGTCTCATTAAAAACGTTGAACCAGCTATGCAGCATTCTTTCACGAAATAACAGTTTATCATTTGCGTAAGGTAGCAGTATATCGTACTTAACACTTGATTCTTCCGGTGCATGCTGCACTATTCCTGCAATTGTGAATAATTGTTTTTCATCTCCAAGTTGCATCTCGAAATTTTTCCCGACAGCATTTGTATTTCCAAAATACTTTTTTGCGATCTCTGGTGTAACGATAACCGAGTTGTTTGTAGCGAACGGGTTATTTTTATCACCCTGCAACAGTTTAAAATCAAAGATTTTAAATAAGGCAGAATCAACCATGGTAATGTTTTCATTAAAAGAGCTGTTGCCAATCTTCACCAGCGTGTTAAAGACGTATACCCGGCAAATATTTTCAACTTCAGGAAAGCTGCTTTTAATTGCCGGTCCCATTGGAATGGGTGTAACAGTATTCACAAAATCCTGGCCCTGGAATTTTTCTTCCTGCCAAACGCGATAAATGCGGTCTGCTTTTGCATTAAAGCGGTCATAGCTAAACTCGCTTCTCACAAAAAGCATAATAAGGATACAGCAGGTGATGCCAACTGCCAGTCCCAAAATATTAATTGCAGTGTATGTCTTGTATCGCAGTAAATAGCGCAATGCAATTTTGAAATAATTTTTAAACATAGAGAAGTTGTATGTTTTTATACCTGCCTGTCCGGTAGGCGGGTTCAAGTTTTATGTTATAAAATGTATGGCAGTTCTTATATCTTCACATTCACATTTCAATATTTGTATATTTTCAGATTGATTAAATTATTCTGTCCTAAGGCTATCTGCCGGTTTGGCTATAGCTGCTTTTACCGTATGGAAGATCACTGTGAATAAAGTGATCAGTAACACCGCAATTGCCGACAGAACAAAGGGAGAAACGTTTAACCCTGTATTATAAGGAAACGCCTGTAACCATTTATGCATAAAATAATAGGCAACAGGAAATGCAATAAAACAGGATATGCAAACAAGCCAGACAAAATTTCTTGTAACAAGTACGACGAGCTGTTGAACAGTTGCGCCCATTATTTTACGCATACTTATTTCCTTTTGACGCTGTTGTGTTGTAAATGCTATTAAACCCAGTAATCCCAGGCAGGTGATCGTGATGGTTAGCAATGAAAAAGCTGTAAATATTTTTCCTCTTTTTTGATCCGCCGCATATTGCGAATCAAAGTCCTGGTCAAGAAATGTGTATTGAAAAGGCAGATCAGGAAACGCGGCTTTCCATGATTTTTCAATAGATGGGATAGTGGATGAAATATTTTTTGCATCAAGCTTTAGCTGAATGCCATTATTGTTGGGCCTGTAAAACATGAGCAATGGCGCAATGGGATTATATAGTGATTTCTGGTTGAAATCTTTTACTACTCCAACCACTTCAAGATAGTTTC
>DATBFI010000141.1:0-5879 GCA_036558585.1 Chitinophagaceae bacterium | reverse complement strand
TATGGCATGGATAATTCCGGGTTATTTGTTAAGAGCAAAATACAAATCACAATAAAATTTTTTATGGAAGAGGAGAAACAACAATTTAGTGAGCAGGAAAGTTTTATCATCATTCAGCAAATGATAGAAACAGCCAAGCGGGAACAAAAAGATGATGGTAAAGGATGGATCATCTGGGGCTGGCAATTATTTCTTGCTTCAGTACTAACAGTGTTGAATTTAAGCACCCATTGGTTTTCTACATATTTTTTGTGGAACATCTTTGGTGGTGTAGCGTTGCTGTTTTTATTTTATAGAGTTCTGCGGTATCTTTTCTTCAAACCAAGGGAACGTGTAAGAACTTACACAAGTGATATTTTTCAGAAACTGAATATTGGATTTTTTATATCCCTAATGTTCGTCATCATTGCTATTAATGTAGGTGTTGGCCCAATGATGGGATTTCCGCTGCTTATAAATCTGTATGGTTTTTGGGTATTGATTTATGGAACTGCACTTAATTTCAAACCCTCCGTTGTTGGTGCGTTCATAACATGGGCGCTGGGTTTAACAGCATTATTTGTAAAAACATTCGAGTGGATTATGATCATTCATGCTGCTGCGGTTCTTTGTGGGTATATTATTCCCGGACACATAGCAAATATGGAGTTCAGGAAAATAAAATCGTTAGCTAAAATAAGTAGTGTATAGTGTTTAAAGAGTTAAATCCCATATTACATTCGCAGTTAAGACTTGCAGTTATGAGTTTGCTCATAAGCGTAAAGGAAGCAGAGTTCACTTTTATAAAAGAAAAGACCAATTCCACAGCAGGTAACCTTAGTGTACAGATTCAAAAATTGAAAGAAGCCGGTTATATTGAGGTCATAAAAGAATTCAAAGATAATTATCCCAATACTACCTGTAAAATAACACAAAAGGGTGTTGCCGCTTTTGAAGAATATGTAAAAGCATTACAACAATATTTAAATGTTAATCATCGGTGATAAATAAGTTTTGTTATCAACAGCAATAATTCTATTTATCTTTCACTATGTGTTGGCGTATACCCGCATCTTACTTTCATTTTCGGAACCTTTATAAGCACTGACTCTTGAGCATTGAAATCTTTATTAAGTGGAAAATTTGCGTTATGTTAAAGATTTGGTTGGTTTAACTTATCGGTGTTACCTTAGGATTTTTGTTTTATTATTTATAATGAGAACGCATGAGAAACATTATTTGCATTTTATGTTTTTTGATTACAAGCCTTGGTCTCTCCGCACAAATTGTTTCAAAATATGATCAGCACGAAGCTTTTGCTCCTCTTTTTTATCCTGCTTATGGAGATGATGTTAGAGCAGCCAATGGCACACCAGGTCCGGCATATTGGCAAAACCGTGCCGACTATAAAATAGATGCTTTGCTTGATGACACTGCACAATCCATTTCTGGTAATGTATTAATTACTTATACAAATAATAGCCCTCAATCTCTGCAGTTTGTGTGGCTCCAACTTGATCAAAATGTTTATAGTTCCAACTCGAGAGGTATGGCTGTCACGCCGATCACTGGTGGAAGATGGGCGAATCGTAATCAATTCAATGGCGGGTATAACATCAGTTCTGTAAGTATCATACAAAATGGTAAGGAACAAAAAACAAACTATTTCGTTAGTGATACGCGCATGCAAATAAAACTGCCGAATGCAATTAAGCCGCATGGAGGCACTGTTCAATTTAAGATCAGTTATAGTTTTAGTATACCAGAATATGGCACTGACCGGATGGGTCGCCTAAAGACAAAGAATGGCTGGATCTATGAAATTGCTCAATGGTATCCACGCATGTGCGTGTTTGATAATGTTTATGGATGGAATACGCTTCCTTATCTTGGCCAGGGCGAATTTTATCTTGAATATGGGAATTTTGATTTTACAATTAATGTTCCCGCTACTCATATAGTTGTGGCATCAGGGGAATTACTTAATCCGGAACAGGTATTAACAGCAGAGCAAATTAAAAGATTAAATGCAGCGAAAAAGAGTGATAAAACAGTAATGTTGCGTTCAGAAAATGAAGTCACAGATCCATCATCACGCCCCACAAACAAAAAAAGATTAACGTGGAAATTTCATTGCTCCAATGCACGTGATGTAGCGTGGGCATCTTCCACTGCATTTTTGTGGGATGCTGCCCGGATTAATTTACCGGGTGGAAAAAAATCAATGGCTATGTCAGTATATCCTGTGGAAAGCGCACAGGATACCGCATGGAAACGTTCTACAGAATTTGTAAAAGGTGCAATAGAATTTTATTCCAAATATTTGTATGAATTCACTTATCCCGTTGCTACCAATGTAGCTGGAATTGTAGCAGGAATGGAATACCCGGGTATTGTATTTTGCAGTTACAAGGCAAAACAACGAGGCCTTTGGGGTGTCACTTCGCACGAATTTGGTCATAACTGGTTCCCAATGATTGTAGGCAGTAACGAACGAAAGTATCCATGGATGGATGAAGGCTTTAATACATTCATCAACTCGCTTGCAGATAACGATTTTAATAACGGTGAATTTAAAAGTAAGCGACCCCTGAACCGGCATCTGTATGGGAGAGTGATGTTCGTTGATAGTTCAGAAAGTATTTTTACAATTCCTGATGTAACCCAACCCAAAAACCTCGGCAATAACGCATACTTCAAGCCGGGAATGGGTTTAACTCTGCTTCGGGAAGAAATACTCGGTGAAGATCGTTTTGACAGTGCCTTTCGCTATTACATGAAAAGCTGGGCATTTAAACATCCTACGCCATGGGATTTCTTTAACGTTATAGAAAACTACAGTGGTGAAACGCTTGATTGGTTCTGGCGCGGCTGGTTTTTATACAACTGGAAAATTGACCAGGCAGTGGATACTGTAACTTATGTAAAAAATGATCCAAAGCAGGGCAGCATCATTACAATTTCCAATCTTGAAAAATTACCCATGCCTGTAACAGCAGAAGTAAAAGAGGCCAATGGAAAAACGAACAGAGTAAATTTATCAGTTGAAATTTGGGAGCATGGCAGTACCTGGAGGTTCAAATATAATTCTACTGATAGCCTTACAAGTGTAATTATCGACCCGGATAAAAAACTGCCCGATATAAATGAAAGCAACAACACATGGAATGTCAAAGTGTACTGATAAAACAAACGCAGGAACAAAATACACAATCTCTGTTTCTTACAGAGTGGAATAAAAATTGCTTCTACAGAATAAGCAGGCCAGAGAGGTAAGAATGTTATGTCAGTTGTTTTTATAAACTGCTGTCTGAATGTGCAGATAAGCGGCAACTATTTTCGGAAGTTGATATACATTTTCTATGTCGAAATTTAAACCATTTCACTTTACGATCGGGTATGATCACGAAGAGTATGAATGTGACCTTATCCCTGCTGCTTCGCCTCTTAATAACGATATTCCATCTGCATACGAACTTTTTATAAACAAAACTTCTATCGGGATAATTAGTTATTTATCCGGGAAATGGAAGTGTGATATTCTTGGCAACCAGAGATTGGTAGATGCCATTGGTGATGACATTGAGAAGCATTACAAATCTCTTTCGAATTCAAATTCTGCTGAGTAATTCATTATAAAACCAGATTCTTTAATTTAATTGTTGCACTTAACACAATCAAGGCACCAGGAACAAAAGTTACAAAAGTAGGTCCGACGCTTCTCTGCCTGTGATTGCATTGCTTTAATCCTTAGAATGGATATTGACCAAGATTTGATCAAATGGCTTTATCCGTCAGGATGCTCTCTGCACTAAGAAATATTCCGCAATAATTAGTCGGCAGAGTTTACCGATATCTCTTATAGTTTTATTCACAACGTCCGCAGGCTCAACCACCGAGGATTCTAAATATACTTTGTTTCAAATATTCGCTTTTGCGAAAATTGATGAAAATTTCTAAAAAGAAATAATATCCGTATAAAATCGTTTTTATTTTATTCAGGAAGTTTTAAGGGAAAAATAATCAAATACGATTTTCTCTTTTATCAAACAAATAAAGTTCTTCCCTATTTTTACAGCGATTGTTAATTGGGTTAAACAGGAGTACTGTACACTTTGTTATTTTGGTTTATTTACATGAATTTTGCACGCGTTCATATTATTTACTAAATACTGGAGCCTTGACATAATGGGAATTTTTAATTTTTTTACCCAAGAGATCGCTATCGATCTGGGTACCGCAAATACCCTTATTATACATAACGATGAAGTTGTCGTAAACGAACCTTCGATTGTTGCGCTTAACAGGAATAACCCTAAAGAAGTTTTGGCAGTGGGTAAAAGGGCATTGATGATGCATGAAAAGACACATGAGAGTATTCGAACCGTACGACCTTTGAAAGATGGTGTGATCGCCGATTTCAACGCTGCTGAATTGATGATCAGGGAAATGATCAAAATGATCTACCAGAAAAAACCTTTATTTCCTCCAAGCTGGCGGATGATGATCTGCATCCCCTCGTCAATTACCGAAGTAGAAAAACGTGCTGTTCGCGATAGTGCTGAACAGGCCGGTGCAAAAGAAGTTTATTTGTTGCATGAACCAATGGCAGCAGCACTTGGAATTGGTATTGATGTGGAAGAGCCGGTTGGCAATATGATTATTGACATTGGCGGTGGCACTACAGGTATTACTGTTATTGCTCTTGCAGGGATTGTCTGTGATCAATCCATTCGCATTGCGGGAGACGAGTTTACTGCAGATATTATGGAAGCGTTGCGTCGTTACCACAGTTTGTTAATTGGTGAAAGAACTGCAGAGCAAATAAAAATACAAATTGGTGCGGCTACAAAAGATCTTGAAACACCACCCGATGATCTTCCTGTAAATGGTCGCGACCTTGTAACTGGTATTCCAAAACAGATAATGGTCAGCTTCCAGGAAATTGCAGAAGCTTTGGACAAATCTATTTTTAAAATTGAAGAAGCTATTCTAAAAGCACTCGAAACAACACCACCAGAACTTGCCGCCGATATCTATCGTCGGGGTCTTTATTTAACAGGTGGAGGTGCTTTGCTTCGGGGTTTGGACAAACGTTTAAGCCAGAAGATAAAATTACCGGTACATATTGCCGACGATCCATTGAAGAGCGTCGTTCGTGGTACGGGACTGGCATTAAAGCATTATCAGCGTTATCCGTTTGTAATGAGATAAAACTATGTTGCAGGTTGCAGGTTACAAGTTAATTGTTTGCGATAACCGGGGACCTGGAACTCGAAACATGTAACTGAGTGTGCGTAATATTTTTCTTTTCATAAGGCGTTTTTTTCATTTGTTGCTTTTTCTGGCATTAGAAGGGCTTGCCGTCTATACTCTCTCTAAATATAATAAAACCCATCAGGCTTTTTTTGCAAGCGTCTCCAATGAAGTCACAGGATCCGTCAGTGATAAATACAATCGTGTTGAATATTACTTTCGTCTTAAAAAAACGAATGAACAACTCGCCAATGAAAACGCCAACCTGCGCAGGATGCTAAGCTCAAGTTTTGAAGCACCCGATACTGCACAAGCCATGGTAATAGACTCTCTGGCAAAAGACACACTTGGTGTGCGCAAATTTGATTTTCTTGTTGCTAAAGTTGTGAACAATTCTGTTAGCCAGGAAAATAATTATATAACGGTACATCGTGGCGCAAAACAAGGTGTGAAGACAGATATGGGTGTTATCGGCCCTGATGGAATTGTGGGTAAAGTTATTTTAGTAAGTGATAATTATAGCCGCATTATGAGCATACTTAACAGGAAGAGCAGGGTTAGTGCTATGCTTCAAAAAGGCCTATATACAGGCGATCTTGAATGGGATGGCAAGGACCCTGATTATTTTGTTCTGAGCAAAATTC
>DATBFI010000140.1:0-15285 GCA_036558585.1 Chitinophagaceae bacterium | reverse complement strand
GAACCGTTTTATAAATGGTATGAGAAAGGGGCTGATAACAATTTAAGGAGCGACAAAAAAGTAGTTCTTTTTGCCGATACTTACCTGAATTTTCATGAACCGCAAATTGGTGTATCTGCTCTTAAACTGCTTAATGCCTGCGGCTATGAAGTTATACTGGCGAATGTGGGCTGTTGTCAGCGCCCAAAAATTTCACATGGATTTTTAAGAGACGCTAAAAAAGAGGGCACTCAAACTGTTGAAAGATTAAGGGAATATATGAACGAGGGATTAACAATTGTTGTGTGCGAACCCGGTTGTGCTTCTGCGCTTAATGATGATCTTGCTGACCTTATTGAGGATAATGCGCTGGCTGCCCAACTGCAGAAATACGTAAAGATGATCGATGTTTTTTTAGCGGAAGAAATCGAATCAGGAAATTTAAACAAAACATTTGAAGCCACTGCTGAGCATATTCTCATTCATGGGCATTGTCACCAGAAAGCGCTTTACAGTACAAAAGGACTAAAAACAATATTTGCTAAAACCGGCGGAACAGTTAAAGAGATCCCCTCTGGTTGCTGCGGTATGGCGGGCTCTTTTGGTTATGAGAGGGAGCACTATGATATCTCGCAAAAAATAGGAGAAGAAATACTCTTTCCTGCAGTAAGATCAATAAAGGACGGTACTGTGGTAGTAGCTAATGGATTCAGTTGCCGCCACCAGGTTGAGCATTTCACAGGCGTAAAACCCAAACATTGGGTGGAAATAATCACAGTCAGGTAATAACTATCTTTGCGAACGAAAACGGTTTCGTAAATAAAAACGGAGCATTTTAAGTAAACACCTTGTAAAAAATCTCAATTTAGTATTACGATTTGCTTATCCAATCAAAATCTTTTATTATGCCAATGATAAATGAAGAGTTGCAGCAAAACCCATTGCACAGTCTTGATGAGTGGGAAGATGATCTGCTGGAACGTTATCCTGATCCGGAAACTATCGTTAAGGATAAAACTACCGAAGAGTACAGGAACTATGATAATCCGCAAAGGGATACAGTGCGTGAATTTTACAGGTTAAATCATAAGTATCAAACTTATGAATTTGTGCAGGAGAAAAAACAGGGGTTTTTAAAGTTTGATAAAAAGAGAATGCCTGTATGGGATGCATTTAATTTTTTGAACCAGTTGGTGGATGACTCAGATCCTGATACCGATCTTGATCAATTCCAGCACCTCTTGCAAACTTCTGAAGCCATTCGCGCCGATGGCCACCCTGACTGGATGGTACTTACCGGTTTGATGCACGACATGGGCAAAGTGCTTTGCCTTTTCGGCGAGCCGCAATGGGCCGTTGTTGGTGACACCTTTCCTGTTGGATGCGCTTTTTCCGATAAAATAATTTACCCGGAATTTTTTAAAGATAACCCCGATACCTACAATGGAAATTATAATACAACATATGGCGTGTATGAACCAAATTGTGGTTTGCGGAATGTGGACATGAGTTGGGGGCACGATGAATATGTGTATCAAATGATGAAAGATTATTTGCCCGAGCAGGGTTTGTATATGTTGCGTTACCATTCATTTTATCCGTGGCATCGGGAAGGCGCATACGATCATTTGCTCGATGATCACGACCGCGAAATGTTGAAATGGGTAAAGCTTTTTAATCCTTATGATCTTTATTCAAAAAATCCTACGCCGCCGGACTGGAATAAACTACGACCATACTATGAGGACCTGGTGGCAAAGTATTTACCCGAAGAACTGAAGTTTTAATTTTCAAAGTTTCTTAGAATAATATTGGTCATTAGTTGCAAACTAAAATTAGTTAAGAATAAAATTAATTACCGGTCAATAGCATTCTGTTAAATTATCTCACTTTATTAAAATCAGGTTGTATAGTAGTTGAAAAGGGGCACAGGTGTTCTGTATGAAGAATACAGAGCACCTTTTTAGTTTGCAGGAAGTTATTATTTTTTATACCACAGGTTATGATCCAAATTTATTAGGATAGTTTTGGTTTTTCAGTTCAAAAAAATTTGTGCATTATTCCGTTCGCAGGCTCCTCACCGGATTTGCAATCGCCGCTTTTATTGCCTGGAAGCTTACAACTATTACAGTAATCAGTAACGATCCAATACCTGCCGCAGCAAAGATCCACCACGATAGTTGTGTGCGGTAATTATAATTCTGCAGCCAGTTGTGCATGAAATAATAAGCCAGCGGCGCAGCAATCAAAAAAGAAATGATGACGAGCACTACAAAATCTCTTGAGAGTAAATTCCAGACATTGTAAACCGATGCCCCCAATACTTTTCTCACACCAATTTCTTTTGTGCGTTGTTCTGCTACAAAGGATGCTAATCCAAATAATCCAAGACAGGAAATGGCAATTGCCAGGATGGCGAAGAAACTTGCAAGCTTACCAATACGTTCTTCGTTACCAAATTTTTTCGCATATTCTTCATCTGTGAATTGATATTCGAAAGGCTGTTCGGGGTTAAATTTTTTGAACACGGGTTCTATTTTGTTTAATGCATCTTTTGCGCTTACAGTTGGGTTTATCCTGATGATAACAACATTGCCGGATTCGTTCGACAAGCCATAAACAATAGGCCGGGGTTCATCATAAGGCGACTCCATCACCATATCATTTATTACACCGATCACTGTAAAAGATTTATCAAACCACATTACCGTTTCTCCTACCGGTTTTTTTAAACCCATAAAATGTACGGCGGCCTCATTCAAAATAAGCGCTGAAGAATCTGTTGCAAAATCTCTTGAAAAATCCCGGCCTTCTTTAATTTTCCATCCAATAGTTTTTCCATAGTCATATGAAGCACTAACAGTTCCGAAATCAACAGAAAGATTTGGATCTTTTCCCCTCCAGCTAAAACCACTGCTGCTGCCATATAAGCCCGTTGTGGGGCTTCCCGACTCTGTTATTGATGCAATAGTTCCCGTTCGCATCAATTCATCTTTTACTGCATTAAAATGATCGTGAATTGCCGGGTTCGCCACGGGTATTGTAATAAGACCGTTACGGGAATAGCCAACAGGGCGGTTTTTTGCAAACTGAATCTGCTGGTAAACTATGATTGTTCCAATTATCAGGGTGACAGAAACAGTAAACTGTAATACCACCAATACTTTGCGTGGAAGAGCTGCAAAACGCCCGGCCCTGAAAGTGCCTTTTAATACTTTTATCGGTTTGAATGACGATAAATAAAATGCAGGGTAACTTCCTGCGATCAATGCAGTGATGATAGTAAAGGCAATGCCCAGCAACCAAAAGAGTGGATTGATCCACAAGATGGACATTTGTTTATCTGACACTTCATTAAAGAAAGGAAGTGTAAGTTGTACAAGCAATAATGATAATGCGAATGCGAAAACTACGGTCAGTAATGACTCACTAAAGAATTGAATTACCAATTGCCTGCGCAACGAGCCGATTGTTTTCCTGATACCCACTTCCTTTGCACGTTTCTCGCTGCGGGCTGTACTTAAGTTCATAAAATTGATACATGCAAGCAGCAGCACAAACACACCGATAATTCCAAACATCCACACGTATTGAATGGCGCCGCCAACATTTACACCATTCTTAAATTCAGAATACAAATGCCAGTCGCTCATTGGGTGCAAAAAAAGCGCAGGTTTCTTTTTCTGAAGCTGCGGATTAACTTTTTTCAGCTTCGCATCTTTGATCTTCGCAGAAACTTTATTGATATCAACATGATCATTTAATTGAACACAGAGCATAGTAAAATTTGGTCTCCAGGGATCTTCCATCGTTCTAATGCCTTCTTCATTGTTATAAAGAAAATCCCATGTTGAAATAAAATTCAGATCGGCAAAAGTTGAATTGTGTGGAAAATCTTCATACACCCCGGTAACCTTTACAACGGGTTTATCATCAATTTTGATCATTTTGTTTATAGGGTCATCGTGGCCAAAATAAGCCTTTGCAGCAGACGCAGAAAGCAATACAGAAGCCGGATCATCCAGGCTGTTCCTGTTTCCGCGCAACATTTTCAGCGTGAACATTTCGGGCATTTCTTTTTCAAAATAGCCACCGGTTGCTTTCAACTTTTTATCGTTCACTGTCAGCAAATGATCACCCCAACCTACAGCCATTACAATATGTTTAAAATCGCTGCCATAATTTTTTCGAAGTTCTTCAGCAAGCAGATAGGGAACAGATTTCCATGTTTGCACTTCACCATTGTTTGTAACATTCTGTATCACCTGTGCAATGCGGTCATAATTCTGAAAATTTTTATTGTACGTTAATTCATCATACATCCATAGGCCAATCAATATAGCTACCGCCATACCAAGAGATAATCCCACAATATTGATAAAGGAATGCATTTTGCTTTTGCCAAGATTGCGCCATGCAGTTTTGAAAAAGTTCTTAAACATAAAGGGAGGTTTTGTGTTTGATGTTTTATGTTTTTTATATCACCTGTTGATCCTCTATTCAACTTCCGTTGGGTCACTTACTTCAGGGTTCGGAACTTCGTTGATCTGCCCACTTCGGGCTCAGGAAAAAATGATTTCAACGCTTATGCCAATAATAAAATCCTTTGAAAATAAGAGTTTATTTAGTTGCGGTTAAAAAGAAGTGTACGAAATCGGACAGTTTGGTGTACGGAACCGGATAATGGTTCGTTTGTTTTTAGACACAGAGAATTCCTTTGTGAATTTCTATGTGACCTATGTGCTCATGTGGTAAAAGGGAGAGAAGATTTGTAATATTTACAAAGCGTCTTTCAACACTGCCCATACGTTATCTGCCACTATCCTGTGCCCTTTTACATTAGGATGAATGCCATCCGCCTGATTAAGCTCGGGTTCACCACCAACTCCCTGAAGAAGGAAGGGGATAAGTAATGTTTGATTCTTTTCTGCCAACTGGCGATACAATACCCGAAAATCATCTGTATATCTTTTCCCCATGTTGGGTGGTATTTCCATGCCTGCGAGGATGATTTTAGCCGAAGGATATTTTTTCTTTACATCATCTATAATTGCCTGCAGATTTTTTAAAGTTTCGGATAACGGTATTCCTCTTAAACCATCGTTGGCACCCAGTTCCAAGACAAATACATCTACAGGTTGCCGCAATACCCAGTCAATGCGTGATTTACCTCCTGCAGTGGTTTCGCCGCTTACACCCGCATTAATTACTTTATAGGGAAGTTTCAGTGAATCTATCTTCTCCTGTATCAATGCAGGGAAAGCTTCTGATCCTTCCACTCCATATCCTGCAGTGAGGCTGTTCCCGAAAAAAATAATATTTTTTAAACTGCCCGGCACAGATGTCTTCTTTTCTTTAACTGAGTCCTGGACGGAAAGATCATTTGGTTTTTTATTATTTCTGCATGATGCCACCAGGAATATCACAAATAATAATCCGATTAAATTTTTTGCCTGCATAAAATTAATTTCCATAGAATGAAATAATAAACACAACATCCTCAAATCACGTGCTTAAATTTTGCTTCATCTTGTTAATGAATTTTCAAATTACAATAATCCTGGCAGCATTATTTCTGTGAGTCGTAATTTACGGCCGTCTGTAGTAATAAATTTGATAGAAAGGAATGAAAGTGCATAAATATGTCACTAAGAAATCGACGTTTGAGACACATTGATTTACACAAAAACTTTAATCACCAGATCATTTTTGATTCATTTTAATCATCGGTCAATGACAACAATACTTAACATAGAAAACCTAAGTAAAACATATAAGAACGGAGGAAAAACACTTACCATACTTCATGATATAAATTTTTCTGTAGAAGCTGGTTCAACAGTTGCGATTGTAGGGCCTTCGGGAAGTGGAAAAACAACGCTGCTTGGATTGTGTGCAGGTCTTGATTACGTTACTACAGGCACCGTAGAATTGAATAATGTTCGTCTCGACAAATTGAACGAAGATGCAAGGGCGCAGGTTCGCAACCGTTATGTAGGTTTTATTTTTCAGAACTTCCAGCTTTTGCCTACGCTTACGGCGCTGGAAAATGTGATGGTGCCTTTGGAATTACGCGGAGAAAAAAATGTACGGGCACGCTCACGTGACCTTCTGGAGAAAGTAGGACTGTCTGATCGTCTGCATCATTATCCTGCACAGCTTTCCGGCGGTGAGCAACAACGTGTTTCCCTTGCACGTGCATTTGCAAACAAGCCACGAATATTATTCGCCGATGAACCTACCGGAAATCTTGATGCTGAAACGAGCGAAAAAGTGATACAACTGCTTTTTGATCTGAACCATGAAGCAGGCACCACACTCGTGATAGTGACACATAATCTTGATCTCGCTGCTGACACAAAGCGCATCATCAAGTTGAAAGCAGGAAGTATTGTTGCTGATGAAAAAGCTCCCTTTCCCTAAAGGGCAATGTTAGCAAGTTAGGGCTACAAAGATGTCAGACTGAGTCTGTCGAAGATGTCAGACTGAGTCTGTCGAAGTCCAAAAATGCTATTACATAATTCACTCGTCACTCTTCGACAAGCTCTGAGTGACAACTCGTAACTTAATGACATTGCCGTTAGGAGAATAATTAGAGATTTTCAAAAACATTCTTTCTTTAGAGAGTAACCACCATTTCAGAATAAACTTAAGGAACAGGGGCATGGACAGGGACAGATTTATCTACCGGAAAAGATTGCGACCTGACTGGTTAGTGCGCATGGCCTGGCGTGACAGCCGCCGCAACTTTTCACGTCTTGTTTTATTTATTTCTTCTATCATTTTAGGCATTGCTGCACTGGTTGCTACTTTTTCTTTAGGTGATAATGTTCAAAAGGATATCGACAGCCAGGCCAAAACCCTTGTAGGAGCTGATCTTGTAATCGAAAGCCGCCATGAGGTCAGTTCCAAGATCCAGCCACTGCTCGATTCACTTGGAAATAAAAGATCAAAGGAATGCACATTCGCTTCGATGATCTACTTCAGGAAAAACAATGGAACACGTTTGGTGCAGGTCTGTGCGCTGGAAGGTGATTATCCTTATTATGGTGATTTGTCAACCACTCCTGTGAAAGCGGAAAAAGAATTTAGAAAGCATCAACAGGCACTCGTTGACAAAACGCTGATGCTTCAATATAATGCACAAGTTGGTGATTCAATACAAATCGGTGATCTGACTTTTACTATTGCAGGAATTTTAGATAAAGCTCCCGGCCGCAGTGGTCTTTCTACTACGATTGCTCCACCCGTGTATATTCCTTACAGGTATCTTGATCAAACAGGCCTCCTGGAAAAAGGCAGCAGGTTTAATTATAATTTTTATTACAAATTCGATTCTGCGGATGTAGAAAAGGTAGTTTCAGGCATTGCACCAAGACTGGAAAAGGAGGGCCTGGATTATGATACGCCCGCATCACGAAAAAGAAATACGGGCAGAGCGTTTGAAGATTTTACACAGTTCTTAACGCTGATCAGTTTTATTGCATTGCTGTTGGGATGCATTGGCGTAGCCAGTTCTGTTCATGTGTATATACGTGAGAAACTAAATTCCATTGCTATTTTACGTTGTCTTGGCGCCAATGGGTCACAGGCCTTTTTAATTTATCTTATACAAATAACGGGAATAGGTTTGTTGGGATCTATTATTGGTGCAGCCCTCGGCACAATAGTTCAGCAGGTGTTGCCTGCAGTACTTAAAGATCTTTTGCCAATTGAACTTACGACAACTATTTCATGGCCATCTGTCGGGCAGGGGATATTGTTAGGAATTCTTATATCGATACTTTTTGGATTATTGCCTCTTATTTCGATCCGCAAAATTTCTCCCTTAAATACATTACGCTTGTCTGTTGAATCAACAGCGAAGTTCTTTGATCCTTTAAAGTGGCTTATATATCTTATCATTCTCATTTTCATTGCCACATTTACAAAGCAGCAGATAGAAGTTTGGCAAAAGGCAATTTTTTTTACGGCCGGTATTCTTGCAGCGTTTATTACTTTAACATTAGTAGCGTGGGTGCTTCGATGGCTTGTTCGTCGTTTTTTCCCCGTATCATGGAACTATTTATGGAGACAGGGTTTTGCCAATTTATACAGGCCAAATAATCAAACGCTTATCCTGATAGTTACGATTGGCCTGGGAACAGCATTGATCGGCACATTATATTTTGTCCACAGTATTCTTATCAACCGCGTTGCTTTGTCAGCAAGTGGTGAGCAGCCAAACATTGTTTTGTTCGATATTCAACCTGGCCAAAAAGATCAGGTAGCGAGTGTTGCGAAACAATTTCACTTACCCATACTGCAGCAGGTGCCCATCGTTACTATCCGCATCGAGGAGATCAATGGTAAAAATGCCGAACAGGTAAAACATGATACTGCTTCCAAAGTTCCGCGCTGGGCGTTTGAGAGTGAATTTCGTGTAACCTATCGTGACACACTTACAAGCAGTGAGAAATTAATTGCGGGAAAATTGGGACAACGGGTGCGCTCCCGCGATGATGTTATTTATATTTCAATGGACGAGGGAAATGCAAGATGGATGCACGTAGACATTGGCGACAGCATCCTGTTTAATGTTCAGGGAATGCTTGTCCCTACTGTGTTAGGCAGTATACGCAAAGTAGACTGGCAGCGGATACAAACAAATTTTCGCATTATCTTTCCACCCGGTGTGTTGGAAGACGCTCCCCAATTTCACGTACTGGTAACACGCGTGCCCTCTACAGAAGTTTCTGCACGTTTCCAGCAGGCTGTAGTGAGACAATTTCCTAATGTATCCATAATTGACCTTGGGTTGGTGCTCAGCGTGCTGAATGATGTACTGGATAAAATAGGTTTTGTGATCCGGTTCATGGCAGCATTCAGTATGATAACAGGATTGATCGTTCTTATCGCTTCGATTCTTATCAGTAAATACCAGCGAATACAGGAAACAGTTTTGCTAAGAACACTTGGTGCAAGCCGAAGACAAATACTCATCATTACTGCTCTCGAATATTTCTTTTTGGGAGCGTTGGCGGCCGCAACAGGAATTATTCTTTCACTTATCGGCAGCTGGGCACTTGCAAAATATATTTTTGAAGCCTCTTTTACACCTTCATGGCGGCCTGTGGTTATCATGTTTACTAGTATATCCTTACTTACCGTACTGATCGGTTTGTTTAATAGCTGGAGTATTTTAAACAAAGCTCCTCTTGAAATTTTAAGAAAAGAAGTGTGATAAAAATTTGAAAGATTTGCGATCTGTTTTTTTGCTTTAATGTTTTCAAAGTTTTCACATAAACAGTAAGTTTGAAGTAATAAAACAAAATTCATTGATCAAAATAAACACCGCCATAAAACCATCCGACCTTAGTAATAAGCTAAAAACATTTTGGGGGCTGTCTGCAGAAAAAATTTATTTGATTGAAAAGAACTACGACACTTCAAAAGGTTCTCCTGTTTTTACTGTTGACGGCAAGTATACAACCCGTGGCTGGACAGAATGGACACAGGGGTTTCAATACGGTTCAATGGTCCTTCAGTATGACGCGACGGGGGAAAGATCATCACTTGAAAAAGGAAGAAAATATACCCTTGAAAAAATGGCGCCTCATGTAAGTCATACCGGTGTGCATGATCATGGATTTAACAATGTAAGCACTTATGGAAATTTGTTGCGCCTGATGCATGAAGGCAAAATATCTTTCAATGAATGGGAGAAAAATTTTTATTCTTTAGCGCTGAAAATATCAGGCGCAGTACAGGCAACCAGATGGACAACAATTAAAGACGGCGGTTTTATTCATTCATTCAATGGGCCACATTCCCTGTTTGTTGATACCATTCGTTCGTGCCGTGCATTGATTCTTAGTCACACGTTAGGGCATCTTTTGCAAGCTGAAAATGATGTTCGCATAAGTTTATCAGAGCGAGCTGTTCACCACATGAAAGCGACCGCTGATTATTCAATATTCTATGGCGAAGGTCGTGATGCATATGATGTGCCGGGACGCACAGCGCATGAAAGTATCTTCAATGTGAAAGATGGGAATTTTCGTTGTCCTAACTCGCAACAGGGATATTCTCCCTTCAGCACATGGACAAGAGGTCTTGCATGGGCAATGTGCGGTTTTGCTGAAGAGCTTGAATGGTTTGATACGATTGATGAAATAAATATCAAAGGCTTTTCAAAAGAAAATATTTTGTTATTCATGATAAAAGCAGCAAGAGCAACCTGTGATTTTTTTATTGAACGTTCTCCTGCTGATGGTGTTCCGTATTGGGATACCGGTGCACCCAATCTTTTTCGTTTGGGAGATTATTTAAACAAACCTGCTGATCCCTTTAATGATTTTGAACCGGTTGATAGTTCTGCTGCAGCCATTGCTGCACAGGGATTATTGAGGCTTGGAAAATATCTTCAGCAAAAAGGAGAAACTGAATCAGGTAATAATTATTGGAAGGCTGGACTAACTGTTGCCAACACAATTTTTGATAAGCCTTACCTCAGTACAAATGCACAGCACCAGGGATTATTGTTGCATTCTGTTTATCATCGTCCAAACGGTTGGGATCATATTCCGCAGGGAAGCAAAATTCCAAATGGCGAATCGAGTATGTGGGGTGACTATCATGCACGTGAAGTGGCACTTTATCTTCAGAGAGTTATTAACAACGAAACATACTATACCTTTTTCAATATTCAATGAATCAAGAGCAAATAGATACGTCGAAGTTGTGCATTCATACTATAACAACAAAGCCGTGGAATATAGAAGAAGCTGCTAAAAATTTTTCCGCAGCAGGTGTAAAAGGAATAACGGTTTGGCGCGACGCCTTTGAAGGAAAAAATATCCGTCAGACCGGAAACATGTTGAGAGAACATGATCTCACAATTGTATCACTTTGCCGGGGAGGATTTTTTGCGCATAAAGATGTAAGTAAGAGAAAAGCTGCGATAGATGATAACAAAAGAGCAATTGAAGAAGCCACACAACTTGGGACATCCGTGATCGTATTGGTTTGCGGCGCCGATCCGTCTCAACCTTTGGAAGAATCCCGAAAACAAATTCGCGATGGTATTGTTGAAATAATTCCGGAAGCATCTGCCGCGGGAATAAAACTTGCGATTGAGCCATTGCATCCAATGTATTCGGATAGTCGTTCGGCAATTAACACATTAGCGCAGGCAAATGATATGGCAGAAGAAATAAATTCACCATTCGTTGGTGTTGCTGCTGACGTGTACCATCTCTGGTGGGATAATAATCTTGAGAATGAAATAAAACGATGCGGAGCGAACGATCATCTCTTCGCTTTTCATATTTGCGACTGGAAAGTCCCGACAACAGACCTCTTGCTGGATCGCGGGTTGATGGGTGAGGGTTGTATCCCTGTTAAACAAATAAGATCATGGGTTGAAGAAACAGGATTTAATGGGTTCAATGAAGTTGAAGTTTTTTCTGCCACCTACTGGAAACAAGATCAGCATGAGTTTTTGAAGAAGATTGTTGCAGCGTATAAACAATATTCGTGATACCCCTATCTCCTAAAGGGAAAATAAAAAATCGGGGCAAAATAAATTTTCGTGGGACGCTTTTACTATGTACTACCTGTAGTCATCTTCATTAAAATCATCGTCTACATTCATTTGACCAAGATTCATCATACTGCCGATAAGATCTTTGAACTGGATCTTTCCTTCAATAATTTTTTTGCTGATCATGGAATGAGCGGCAAGGCCATGCAAAACAAATTCCATCATCAAAGCGCTTTCCTTGTCATTGGCCCGCGGGAAATATTTCTTTACTAACCCATACAATCCTTCAACTTTATAAAGCACAGCTATTTTTTCTGAGTCCTTCATATCCACCATCAGGTCAAGATGATTGCCCTTGTCAAACCAGCGTGTAATTGCTTTATACGGATTGTCTTCTTCCTTTTCAGGTATTGACGATCTGCCTGCGGTTTTTCTTTTTTTGAGCGTTTCAGGATTAGGAAAATATTGTATAAAAATTGAACGCACTGCTTTATCAACGAGATTTAATGCAACCTGGTACGGGCCCTCCTGTTCGCCTTCATATACCAGTTCAATCTTTCCGGTGATAGAGGGAATGATGCCCGCCATATCGCTGATCCAAACCTGTGTTTGATTTTCATTGTGTATAATAGCCCGGCGCTCGGCGCTGCTCATTACATTCTCAAATGCAGTAATGGTAAGCCTTGCACTGACGCCACTTTTCTTATCTACATATTCATTATTTCGTGCCTCAAATGCCACCTGTTCGATCAAACGTTTTACAAGATCACTTATATTTATTCGTCGTTGTTGTTCTTCCAGGACATTAGCTTCCTGCTCCGTAATGGCAAGCGATGTTTCAATATCTTTTGGATAATGTGTGAGGATCTGGCTTTGAATGCGATCCTTCAACGGTGAAACAATACTGCCCCTGTTTGTGTAATCTTCCGGGTTTGCGGTGAACACAAAAAGAATATCCAAAGGCATACGCAGTTTAAAACCGCGAATTTGAATATCCCCCTCTTCAAGAATATTGAACAATGCAACTTGTATGCGTGCCTGCAGATCGGGTATTTCATTAATTACAAATATGCCGCGATTGCTGCGCGGAATAATACCATAATGAATTACACGTTCATCCGCAAAACTCAATCGGAGATTCGCAGCTTTTATCGGGTCGATATCGCCGATCAGGTCAGCGACGCTCACATCAGGCGTGGCAAGTTTTTCACCGTAACGATCGCTCCTGTGCATCCATACAATGGGTGTATCATCACCGTGCTGCACAATAAGGTCCTTTGCATATTTGCTTATTGGCTCAAACGGATCATCATTTATTTCACTCCCCTCCACCACAGGAACATATTCATCAAGCAGTTCGGTCATTTGCCGGGCCATCCTTGTTTTAGCTTGACCCCTCAAACCAAGAAACAAAATATTATGCCGGCTCAGCAGCGCCCGTTCAGTATCGGGTATCACAGATTCTTCGTAACCAATTATACCCGGGAAAGTATTTTCCCTGACGCGAATCTTTTCGACCAGGTTTTTTCTAATCTCATCTTTAACTGACAAAGATTTATAACCACTTCTCTTCAGTTCACCTAATGTTTTAATTTTATGAATGTTCATGAATTAATTTTTAATTTTTATTCGCTCACACTTGTAATTTTTTTGCGATACCAGGTTTGCCTGCCTACTGGGTAGATTTCAGGTGGCATCGCTTCTCCGGTTCTTTCGGAGTCACTTTCTGCAGTATACGTAGCGACTGCGCCAGCAGCAAACTTTATTCTCTTTTTGGAAAATGGTGCCTGCAACGAAGTTAATATACGCAATACACTTGCCAGATTTTTAAATTAAGGGCAAGTTATTACAGAATCATCATGCACAATTTAAAATAATTTTCTTATAGCTATGTTGCAGCCGGGATAACAATTCTTTAAAGTGATGATCAGCATACCCCGCCGGAGTAACAGCCGACTCTAAATTACACCAGCGGTATAATTAAACTTTTCTATTTAACGTACTTTAAAGTACAAAATTGCCAGCCATATGAAACTGCTTATACTTAATATCGGCTTATTGCTTTTTTTTACCGGCATAACACCAATACGCCATTCCAACTTTGCCGACTTCAAAAATAATTTTGTAACAGGCTATCGTTCTTTTAATATCCCTGGTCTTCAATTAAGCTATTCGGAAAATTTGCGCCATATTCCCTCCGGGAGGGATATTCAGAACCAAATTGAATTTTTTCAGCAGGTAAAAAGAAATATTGCGGGTTATAAAAATGATTCACTCGCATCTACGGAGCGGGATGACCTTGACCTGATAGAATACGAAACAAATTTGAACCTCGAAAGACTCTCTCTTGAAAAAAAATGGGTGAGTAAAAAACCTGCGGTTTTACCCGTAAATAATTTTTATGACATTCCTGATGACAGTGCATGGTATGTATATTTTTTAAAGAAATGGGTTGGTGATGATGTAAATCCCGATGAACTTTATTTAAACGGGGTAGAAGAGATAGAAAGAGTAAAACAGCATATCGAAGATATACGAGTGCAAACAGGAATGGATTCTACTCAATTTTATAGCCATCTTAATGATTCATCTTTCTTTATGACGAATGAATTCCAGGTGCAGCAGGCATTTGAGCGTGTTAGAAATATTATATGCGCAAATCTGAGCAGGTTATTTTTTGTTTATTCTGTTCCTGATGTAAACATTCAAAGAGGAACAAGTAGTGAACTTGCTAAAACGCCAGGGTATTACTCAAATAATACTTTCTATTTTAATTATTTTGATAAACCCTACAATAAACGGCAGACAGGCTGGCTGTTTCTTCATGAAGCAATTCCGGGTCATCATTATGAATCGTCCGTTTCTGTTGAGGTAAGCCGATCTGCTGTAGAGAAGCTGTTCAATTATCCCGGCTTTAGTGAGGGCTGGGCGGCTTATACAGAGGAACTGGGCAAGGATCTTGGGGTATATCAAACTGTATATGATGAATTAGGAAAATGGGAATGGGATCTCGTGCGGTCAGTTCGTGTTCCTCTCGATATAGGTCTCAATTATTATGGATGGACCGATGAAAAGGCGTTTGCATTCTGGAAACAATATATCACCGGCCAGGATGATATCGCCACGCGTGAAATAAATCGTATGCGTCGTTGGCCTGCACAGGTAATAACCTACAAATATGGGGCAGCACAAATTATGAAATGGAGACAATTAGCGGAGGCAAAGCAAGGTGATGCATTTGACATAAGAGTATTTCACAAAAAAGTTTTGGAACATGGTCCTCTGCCTTTCTTTCTTGTTGAGAGAAATGTTTTTAGAAAATAATTTATAAGCGTCATCTGTTACAAGGTTAAGATACAGGATCACTTCGATAAAGAGACGTTAAGTATAACATCATTCAAATAATTCATTTACCCGTTTAAAACGATAGCCTTCTGATTTTAAATAATCGATCAGTTCAGTAAGCCTGTTATACAATTTATCTTTTCGCCTTGCATCAGTACCGGCATGGATCAATATAATATCGCCATTTAAACCACTTTTATTTTCTGCGGCAAATTTCTTCAGCGATTGTATAATCCATTCACTGCTTTTGTACAATTCGCCCATTTCAGGATAGGTGTAATCCGCATTGGTTCTAATACCGGGCGTAAAATTGATAATTTGTAAACCTTGCTCCTTGCTCCATGCTGCAATTGAATCATTCCACCATTCATAGGGCGGGATGAAATAATGTGTCTTTGAAATGTCGATGTTCAAATTTTTTATTGCTTCAAGGTTTT
>DATBFI010000139.1:0-6550 GCA_036558585.1 Chitinophagaceae bacterium | reverse complement strand
AGGTTCGCACTGTAAATGATTCACCAAAAGAATTTTGATAAACACTGTCTGCCTCTAACGTTTTATTTCCGGCTTTGTTTTGGAAGTAAAGAATTATATGATTTGCCTGTCCATAGTTCAGGAAAGAAATCATGAACATACTAAGCAGAAGCATAAAAGAAGTAAGATAATTTTTTTTATGTGACCAGCCGCATCGCTTTGTGTATCGGGAATTGCGTCGCACACTTGTACTTACTGTTCTATACTCAGCATAAAAGGCTTCATTAAGCAATTGTTGTTTGCTATTCATCAGTTTCTGCAATATCGAAAATACAAATGAAGTTTTTCAGAGACGCAATTTATTGATATCGTATCATCCGGTACAAAATGAAGGAGCATAAAATTTAAACAGTCCTTCGTTTGTAATAAAAAAACCTGTGCAGGTGACGAAACTGCACAGGTGCAAATTTGCGTGTTAATTTAAGGATAAAGCACGTGAAATTATGTGCGTCTTATTAAGTGGATAGTTTAAACAGATTAATAAAAAGGGCAACATAACCCGGATTTCTGCTCATCAAATACATTTCCCCTTCAGGTACATCGCTTATTTTATGTCTTAACCGGAATAGTACTGGGCTTAATTAATATCCGCCACCGCCGCTCTGCGATGAATGATTGCCGCAATCATGCCCGTTTTGAGAATGGTTGTTTGTTTGAGTTTGCGTAGTAGACGTAGTCGTTTTGGTAACAGCCGGATTTTTAGTTTGTGTAGAGGGAGCTTTTACATCTTTGGAACAGCTCGTTATAAAAGCAAAGCAGATCGCACAAAGAAAGCTGTGTAAAATTATCTTTTTCATAGTGTTCATTTTACTTCAAAGTTTACTAATTATTTTTCAATTTTCACTCAATTAATTGAATTATTTTAGCAAATACCGGCAATGATATTTGTTATCAAACCTTAGCAACAGCATACGATTAAATACACAAACGGTGTACAATCAAAACCACTAAATTGATGTTACCTGTAATAATCAATTAATATTTGAAGTAAATAATATTTGCATCAACATTATTTTGCTACATGTGAAGCATGTCGAGATTTTTTCGTAATTGCTGCAAAGAACGCACAGATGTCCCGGGAATTACACCGCTTTTATCCGGCGGAACATCAAGCAATAAATTTGTGCCTCTTGATCTTGCTATCAGGTACATCCCCAATAGCTCTTCATTGCTGCGTGGCAGATCACCCTCCTTAAAAAACCATTCCTTCCCGACAGGCTCACATATTTCGCCCGGCAAATAATATTTCTTACTTTCTATCTCACGCCATTTAACATGTTTGGTAACGCTGTTGGGCAAATAGCGTTCAATCGTTACGACATCACTTGGCCATGCATAAGCTACCTTGTAGTTTGATCCATCACCAATACCATGATTCATCACTATAAGCGAGTCAGGACATTTTTGTGCAAGAAAACGATAGAGATCATTACGATAATCGCGTGGCAATACGCCGGGAATATCGATCCACCATTCTGCGATCTTTCCATATTGCGAAGCCAGTTCATCCAATTGCTTCCATTGAAAATCACGGTAAGCGGCCGTGGTATATGCTTCTGTAAAACCCGTCATGGACGGAGTAAGAGAACCCATGAGGTGGTGATTATCCCAGGAACAATAATAAAAGCCAGGTAGTATATTTTTCATTTCACAGGCTTTTATAAAACGTTCTGTCACATCAGTATTATTACCGCTGTTGCCAACATGATAGTCTGTATATCGACTGGGCCACAAACAAAAACCGGAAACATGTTTGGCAGTTAGCACTGCATACTTCATCCCAGCGTCTCTTGCCACACCAACCCATTGATCAACATCTAATTTATCGGGATTATAAAATGAAGCAGGTTTATCTCCACGGGATAATTCATCTCCATCATAAGTGCTCATACCAAAATGGATAAACATTCCATACGCGAGTTGCTCCCATTGCTGCAATTTTTCAATACTTAATCTTTGGCTCCCGGTTTCCTTTTCTTTATCACTATCAAAATCCGGAGCTTCCTGGTGCTGAATTTTTTTTGCATGTAGTGTCTGTGGGATCAAAGAGCCGGCGCCCAGTGTAGCCCCAAGACGGAATAAATTTCGCCGTGAGATAAAATGTTTCATAAAGAGTATTTTAGATAGAGAATTTTGTCAGTAGAGATATGCTGCATCCACATGTGATCATTATTTAAAAAATAATAAAGGACAATTAAAATATCACCTCAATAAGTAAAATATTATCTCAATACGCTTTTTGGAATATATTTTGCTTAGGAGGAAGCCACCAAAATAGAGTACTGCAGGCTTCTTTTTTTAGCAAAACTATTTACCTAATCATTAAAAGTAATAGTATGAAGATCCATTTACCCAATTTTTGCATGGGCACACTTGCTCTTTGTACATTTAGTGCTAACGCACAAAATTTAATTAATCCGGGTATTTGGCAGGCATTTACCAATCCTCTTTCGAGCACGCAATACCCTGAAATCAGGGGGAGGCTTTGTAATTTCTATTGGAAGGATATACAAACTTCTTCAAATACATGGGACTGGGATGCATTCGATAATGATTTAGCGAGCCGCACCAAAGATGGTCTACCCGTAATTTTTATGGTATATGTGCGTGGTCCAAAGGGAGATGCGCCTGACTGGTTATATGATAAAGGTGTACCAAAGGTAATCATCAAAAATAAGGGTGGAGCTGTTACAGGCAGCACACCCTATTATGCTGATGCCACTTATAAATCTTATTTGAAGCAAATGATTATTACAGTGCATCAACATGTTGAAACACTACCTGCTTCGGTGCGCAACAAAATTATCGGCGTGCAGGGTTGTTTTGGCAGTACAGGGGATTATATAAGTTATGATGGCGGAGAGGTGTCTTCACAATATGACTTAACCCAAAAAGATTTTTCCAATTTGTACAGAGAGTTCACCCAGTATTATTATGATGAGTATAAAAATACTAATCCAAAAATAGCCTTATTAAGCAACCCAAAACTTAAAGGAAAGGATGATGCTTTATGGACCATGCAAAACTGTCCGGGAGGCTGGCTAAAGAATGGCACCTTAGGAAAGGCGTTTCAGTTAAATGATGAGCTGGATAAAGCCGCCTGGTTGTATAATATGGTAAATAAACCCCAGGGAGGTACTTATGTGAGGATGCGGTGTGAAATTTCTGGTGGCAGCACATCAGCAGTGTGGTGGAAAAAATTTCCATATAAAAATATGTTTGCAGTCATGTGTTATGGCATCTCCTGGGGTCTTGATTGGCCAAATCAGGATAATAATGGCATAACCGATCCATTGTTTGACTCAAGTTTTAGATTCTTTAATAAATATGCCGGTCAAAAAGACCCGACAAAAAGCACCAATGCCATGTGTGCATTAAAAGATGGGTTAGATGCATCTGATGGTGTAAGATTTTCGGCTGCTGCTTATGGACCTGTTTCACGCACTAATCAACAACGGTACAGGAATATAGTAAATGATTATGCCGCTTATGGCGCATTGCTTGAGGATGCAAATACTGCAACCTTACAAGAGAACGACGAACTTAACGCTAAAGGAACCAATGATGTAGGCTGGAGAATATTTCCTGACAATTATGATCGTTACCTGCACCAGCTTAATCCGAATCAAACAAGCGTTGGTTATTGGAATGTGCAGTCTGCAGATGCAAATTCAATGTATGGAAGATTTGCAAGGGGCTTCGATATTGCCCATAATAAAGAGGCATTTAATTTTGATGTGGACGATGCATTTCTAAATAATTCGCCTTTAAACGGGAGTTATCCTGTTACAATTGAAATAACTTATCTTGATAATGGGGGCGGAAGCTGGCAACTTTATTACGATGCAAAAAAAGGAACAAATAAATCCTCAATAGAAGTGACGTGTGGATTTACCAATAAATGGAAAAAAGCTATAGTTACTTTATCAGACGCCTATTTTGGCAACAGGGGACAAAGCGGCTCCGATTTTAGTATCAGAAGCACCAATAATAAGAATGTAATTTTTTCGGTTGTTGAATTGTCCCGTCCCGCAAATTTTGCAAATGCAATGCCATCGATCACATCAGCGAGTTCAAATGATACTCAAATAAAAGATCAGTCTATTCAATACAGCAATCAGTTGTTTGTAAATCCCAATCCTTTGAGAAATCAATGCTATGTTGAGTTGAAAAATAACTCTGGTATAACCAGTATAGAAATTTATAACCAGGCCGGTCAATTAGTATTGTACAAAAAAACTTCCGGTTCCAGGGTATACATTCACAAGAATGAAATTCGGGGAGCCAGTGGCATTTATAATGTGAAAGCCTTTTCTGGTAAATTAATCTATACAACTAAATTATTGGTATTGTAATATAATTACATACAGGAGTAGTGGTTAAGTAATTTCTCCTGATATTAACGGGAAGATTCAAAAGAAGGAAATTGAAAACATTTAATTTCCTTCTTTTGTTTTAAAGAAACTTGATCAAAAAATTCCATCTTATATAGTTGAATGTTATAGATCAGAACTCTATAAAAATACCGCCTGATGCGCTCTTGCTTTCTCGCTGCAGGTCTGAAAAAATAGCAGACGCTCGTCCCTTAAAAAATTATATAACGTAATTAAATCTCTTTTATGTCACTTTTTTGGAGCTGATTTTGATAATTTGTTCCGCACTAAAACAGAAGGCTGCTTTACTATCCTTAATTTTTTTAAGAAAAACCAATTATTTAAAATCCAATTTCAATTTTCAAAACATGAAAAAATTATTTTTCCCCCTGTTGACCCTTGTTTGTATGGGTACAATAATTAGCTGCAAAAAAGAATTAGTACAAAATGAAGTACCAGGTGCGAGTTCAGAAACTGTTAGCAGTGATGACAAGTCAACGGCAGCAAGCAACACTCATTTTGGAGCATTGGTTGATGCACGTTCATCTGACGACAGGATTACCGTAATAAAAAAACTTGGAGCAGAGTATGCAAGAGTCGCAGTTTTTCTGAAAGAGTTTAAAGGTAAATCCGGGATGATGGATAAGTGCGCTAAAAATGGAATAAAGGTGCTGCTAAACTTAAACTATGCCCAGGTAAGAAATAAAAAACCTAATCCATTTCCCAAAGATATGGTTACATACAAAAAATTACTTCAGTCGGTGTTAAGCAAGTATAAACCCGAAGTAGCTGTAATAGAGAATGAACCTACTACTGGAATATTTCATAGTGGCCCGATTGAAGATTACATTACCATGCTGGCAGTAGCGGTAGATGTTTGTCACGCCAATGGTGTTAAAGTAGCCGATGGCGCCATACATGTTGGATATGTACAAGATATCATGAATGGTGGACGTTTGAGTGGTAAGACCCTGGATGTTCAGAAACTGATAACAGCATATAAAACATTAGACCTTGATTATGTAAATATTCATACGGCCGGAGATGGTAATTCTTATCCCTCGGGAGTGCTGGAGAAAGTGGCAGATTATGTGAGGGGTGCAACAGGTAAACCGGTAATGAGTAATGAATTTTCGGTGCACAGTTCATCAACTTCACTTATAAAAAGTATGATAAATGGGTTTAAAGCTGGAAACTATGTGTATGCAATTGTGCGTTCGGGGAATAGTAGCAGTGGTGCTGAGCCTTTGCATAAGGGAACAAATTTATTGCCAAATGGTGTTGCCTTCAGAGATGATATTCAATAAAGACATAACTACGTTGCAGATAGTTTTTATTTACAAGCGAGCCCCAGGCAGCCTTCTTCTGGCAAACCATTCAGCAAATCAAAATTTAGAAAGGAGATGGTTCTATCTAAAAAATTAAAATGATGCCATACAGATATACAACGCATAATAAATAATTAACGGAGAGGTTACGAACATACCGATCTGATCATAATTCATATTTTTCAAAACCCCGCAGATAGCCGGGGTTTTTTTTGAAATTTTCTTCCTTTACGAAAAAATGATTTTCAGGAGAAAACCAAAATCTCTCTACAAATAATTAAGCCGGAATAACAAGATTTTTATTTTTAAATTTTATTAAATTTGTTAGCGAGTTCGGTATTTAATACGATTGCCGCATTATTCCTTCCGCTATTATTTTATTGAATGATCGATTGGTTGTAAAGAGCACGCAAACACACTGGTTGAACCAAAACTATTAGCTAATAAAAATCTGCGTATATGGATTACAGTTATCAACAAACCGATTTATCCCGCTCTATCCTCGCGGGATTGTTTACAGGTATTGTAGCCACAGTGGGCAACCTGATTTTCATATTTATTTACGTGCGTATCACCGCTGTTTACACGTTTAATTTAATGGACGGGTTTACTACAATTTTTGGTACAATTATTTTATTAATTGTTTGCGGGCTGTTCTTCTACTTTTTTGTGCATTACCTAAAAAGAGGAGTTAACATATACAGGGTACTGGTTTTTTTAACTACTGCAATTATTTTATGGGTTGGCTGGCAATTTCATCCCGGGTACATTCCGTCTGAATTCAGAGTACTGTTCATGGGAACCCAGCTA
>DATBFI010000138.1:0-6049 GCA_036558585.1 Chitinophagaceae bacterium | reverse complement strand
ATGCCCAACAACGCTTTTTTTAATCTTTTCCATAAACAAAAAAAGTTTAGTGAAACTGGTTTCACTAAACTTCTGGCTAATCCTTCCCCACTAAGGGTTTCAAAAGATTTTACCAACCATTTTTCAGTAATATGCCATTTTTTTAAGAGGATTGTTTTATCCCGGTGTTAAAAATAAAAGTGCTTATTACCTACACCAGTTCAATCAGGGTTATCTCCGGCAATATTCCTACTCTTCCCGGGTAGCCAATAAAGCCATAGCCGCGATTTACATAAAGCCTTTGTTTTCCCGCCTCATATAAACCGGCCCATTCTTTATAAAACCATTGTACAGGGCTCCATTTAAAATAAGGGTTCTCCACTCCGAACTGCATGCCATGTGTGTGTCCGCTCAGCATTAGATCAATATCTGGATATTTCACACGCACTTCAGCGTCCCAATGACTTGGATCATGGCTCATCAAAATCTTGAAGGGATATTTTTCTGTGCCCGGATACGCTTTGTCCATTTTGCCATATTTTGGAAAACGCCCAAATGCACTCCAGTTTTGTATTCCAATCAAAGCGATCTGCTCGCTATTTTTTTCGAGTATTACATGTTCATCCAATAAAAGACGCCACCCCAGTTTTGCATGCACCTCCTTTAAGTGCTCAAGATTTTCTCTCTTTGCCTGCGCACTTGGCCAGCTTACATAGTCGCCATAATCATGATTACCGAATATACTATACACGCCCATTGGGGCTTTAATCCTGTTGAAAACATCCAGGTAATCGTGCATTTCATCGGCCCTGTCATTCACAAGGTCACCGGTAAATAACACGATGTCCGGATTTGCTTTGAGTGCCATATCAACACCACGTTCCACTGCAGCTTTATCATTAAAACTTCCGCTGTGTATGTCGCTTATTTGAACAATTTTCAATCCTTTAAAAGATTGTGGAAGGTTATTAAATGATAACCGGATTTTTTTTAGTTGATAGTTATATTTGTTAGAGAAGCCGTATATCAATGTTGTAAACAAGCCGCCGCCAAGCACAAAGCCTGTCCAGCTAAGAAATGCAGAACGTGTAATGGGATTTTGTTCCTGCACAAAGTCAACTCCTGTTTTTGGAAATATTTTTGCCATCAGCCAGATAAGACTCCGGCGAACATCATCTACAAGAAAAAAAACCGATGCAATTAACTTGGCAAAGAATAAAGCAACGAGTATTGCAAAAAGATAGTTTCGAAAAACAATATGCTCCTGTAGTGCCCGTATATAAGGGAACAGTACTATTGTGACAACAGCCGTTGCGGATATAAGCCAATAGGCAGTGTATATAGTAATTTTTGCTTTCTCTCCGGTATTCTGTGATATAGTACGCAAGGCCATAAAAACGTACAGGTCTATCAACAGCATGATTACAATAATTATCCACCAGCCACTCCAGGTTCTCATAATAAATTTTTTACAAAGTACAGGAAATAATAGGGATGATTATTCGTAAAAAACAAAAAGGAAATTGAAATGTTCAACTTCCTTTTTATCATTAAACCTCGGCAAATTTTTTAAATATTAGTTCGGGACCAGTTTACTGTACAACTCTATAATTTCATTCACCTGTTTGGTAAGTGAGTAATTTTTTATTACAAATTCTCTCGCTTTATTACTCTCTTCAAAATAAGAAGCCGGTCTCTTCGTATAGCAAATAATTTTATCAGCGATCTGTTCACTATCAAATTCGTTAAACTTGTAACCAACATCACCAAAATCAAGTTGTTTAATACCGCCCACATTGCTTACTACGGGCACGCAACCGCAACTCATTGCTTCCAGCAAAGCCAAGGGCAGGCCTTCAAAATCACTTGTGAGCAGAAATATATCCATCATTTTGTAGGCCCGGTAAGTATCACTCAATTTTCCTGTTAATTCTATAACGCCGGTTAGATTTAACGCTGAAATTTTTTGCCGCAGCATCTCGTCATCGGGTCCGTCCCCAACCATAACAAATTTTATATTTGAATTTTTTTTGTGAATAACTGCGGCAACTTCCACCCACCTGTCAACCCGTTTTTGTGGACGAAACCTTGCTACCAATCCAACAGTAAGTGCTTTTGCAGGATCAAGTTGTAAGCGATGCGTACACAAAAATTTATTCGTGTCAATTCCATTGAGAATGGTAACTGCTTTTTTTGTTTTGAAAAACCAGCCCTTCTGCACTTTTTTTATTGTTTCACCCACTTCATGTGATACAAAAACTACACAATCAAAAAAGCCATATGTCCACCCGCTTAAATAATAATTGTATTTTGAATAGAAGGTAACAAGATTATGCTCGGAATAAATGTATTTTGTTTTTCTTGTAAACAATTTTGCTATAATGCCCATCCAGCCTGCAACGGGCAGATGCATGTGCACTACATCATACCTTCCTTTTGCAATGTGTGAAAGAAATTTTATGTACTCAAAAAGAAAACGCCAGGTAGTTATTTTGTAATAATAAAAATTGCGGATATTGGGAGTCACATCATCTTTCAACCCAAGCTTGTGATGATCGAGTACAAATACATCAGATATGATATTTTCTTTAAATTCTTTTTGCGCAAAAAACTCCCGCAACAAAACTTCTGCGCCTCCATAACTGAATACACGAATAACATGAGCTACTTTAATGCCCGCGTCTGCCGAAGGGAATAAAAATTTTTGGTTTTCAATTGCAGATTTATAATTCATATCAAAAAAAGATACACGTGAGCGTTATAAGTTTTTCGTATTCGACGTTTCACAATAAGCAATTCACCGTTCACATATCTAACTCACATATGGAGCAGTTATTTCAAGGATGCGTTGTTTGGTCTCATCAGAAAAAATAGTTTTTTTTGAACTTCTCACATTCCTGTTACTTACTACCATTTCTTCAATATACTTATTTACCCGCTTTGACGGTGGCAGCCTTGCAAAATCCATAATCCTTTTTATAACCATATGAGGATCTCTTACAAATTCTTCGTAACGTATCTCGAGAAGTGTCACGCCAAGTTTTTTTGCTTCCTGACCTGTTGTTTCCATCAGCTTTTTGTACTGAAACGCAGTAATAAGTGCAGGATCATTTTTCAGCTTCTCTGCTTCAGCCTCTTCTTCCGGTGTGTAAGCGCCAACCCACCAAAGCCTGTTTATTCCCTTGGTTTGCCAAAAGCCAACTTCGAGCCATGAACGCACAGTTGCAATCGGATCTCTTGTAATGCTCACAAAAATGGCATCAGGGAAAATACTGGTTAAATATTCCATTCTTGCAGGGCCGGTAAATTTTATGATCAATCTTTTTCTTCCCTGGTATTTTACCTGCCTTGCCAGATGTGAACGAATTCGTCTCTTTTCTTCTGCAGTAGCTCTTTCCCCCAATAAAAATCCTCTTGAAAAATTAATGCGGGAACCGGTAATGTACTCCCAAAAAGCATAACGCTCGATCGGGTTAAAAATAAGCAGGTTCAGATACGAGCCCCATTTCTGTCTCGTGTTTTTACTCACACCAACAAAGCTCCAGAACTTAATTAATCGCCACCACCTGTTCTCAAATAACCGGCGCAAATAATTTATACGGGTTGAACGCGTAAACAACTCCTGGTAATTGGAGTGCCATGCAAGGTCTTCGTGCTGAAAAATAATTTCCGAAATAATTGTAGTGCCGGAGCGGCCACTGCCAAAAATAATGATTGGTTTTTCAAGCAGTTCTGCATACTTTACCTGCATATCATTCATGGGAGAAAAATAATTGTTGATAGTACATTTGGTTTACTTACTTCGGATATTATTTAATTTTTTATGTTCCCAGCTTTAATTTTTTATAGCATCACCTGTTGCGTCGCACTCTTGTACTGATGAATTTCAAATGGCCAATTGAAAGAGGAGTACTCAACAGTAAAGCGTAATGATCAAATAAGTCATCACAAACTTTCAATATTTCGATCCTCACAGAAACTTTTAAAACTCTGAAATTCTCTCATCCACCTACCATTTGCATGATCTTCTTTTTCGTTTCTTCGCTTAATGCCGTTTTGGAAGAAACCGCTGCCCGGTTATTTCTGTTTTGCACCGAAATTTTCTCCATAAATGTATCCACAAATCCGGATGGCTTTAATTGCGTATATTCTATCATTTTTGCAATACAACCTTTCGGGTCTTTTACAAAATCCTCATAATTTACCGTGTATACATTTGCCTGCAGCTTATTTATTTCATAAGCAGTTGACTCCATCAGTTTGCGATACTGAAAAGCTGCAAAAAGAGCCTGGTCATTGGAAATTTCTTTTGCTTTTTTTAATTCGTCATCAGAATAGGCTCCTTCCCACCAAAGTTGGTCAGTTATCTGGTTACTCCATTTCACTTCAAGCCATGAACGAACGGTGGCTACAGGGTCTCTTGTGATCTGCACAAAAACGGCATCCGGAAAAATACTGGTTAAATATTCCATTCGGGACGGGCCTGTTATTTTAAACGCTAATCTTTTTCGATCCTGGTATTTAACCATTTTTGCAAAAAAAGTTCTTATGCGAATACGCTCTTCTTCCGTTGCTCTTTCATTCAATAAAAAATTCCTGGAGAAATCTATTCTTGGCCCGGTAATGACCTCCCAGAAATCATATCGTTCAATTGGCCTGAAGCAGACCTGGTTAATGAGCGATTTATTGTTCTGCGTGTTCATTCCAATGATATGCCATAACCCATTATCAAAAATTCTGCGCACATAATTGATGCCGGCAAACTTTGGAAATAATTCCTGGTAATTGGAATGCCACGCCAGATCTTCATGATGGAAAATAATATCGGAAATAATAGTGGTTCCGGAACGACCTGTACCAAATACAATAATTGGTTTTTCCAGCAGATGCTCATACTTCTCAAGAAAATTTCTCATAAGCTTTTTAGTCTTCAATTTTATTTAGCCGGGTGTAATGCAAGTGATGGATTATTTAATGGATCCGGCAGGCCGTGAATAAGATAAGATTTTCGATTTCTAATTGCATCTTCAATTGGTTTCCGCCACAAAATGTAAATACCAAAGATGAGCATCATATTATACCATAAGGTTGATTCCCATACGCGACTTGTGAATAAAGCGGCAAAAATGCCTATGATGTAACTTATAGTAGGCGCTGCAAGTAAAATATCATCATATCGTACTGCAAAAAAGAAATTTTTGACACCATGATAAAGAATCACACAGACATAAATAAAATAAAATATAAAACCTATTATCCCATATTCAACAGCAAACTCGATAAATGTATTATGCATTACATGATCCGGCACTTCAGGAGCGTATTTGGCTACCGCATACATGGAAGCGCTCTCATCTCCACCGAGGCCGAACAGGGGGTCTTCCTGGAGTGAAGCTATACCGGCGCCCCAATAAGCTAACCGGTCACCCCCGCCTTCTGCATCAGTCATATAAATAAATCTTTCTACTGTGGGGGAATCTTTAAACCCATAAGCTGCGGCGCCAGCTACAAAAATGGCAGTGGCAACTACAATTAGTTTAAGGCTCCAATTCTTATTCCATATACCAAGAGCGCCGCCCAAACATCCCAAAATCACAAATGTTACAAGGCCGTTTCTTGAAGCAAGTTCCATTATAATAATTAACAAACAACCAAGACCGACGATACTTATTAAGCGCTTAAACCAGGAAGTTTTGTCTTCGAAAAGTGCTATATATAAATAAATACCCAATGAATTCATATTGGCAGCAAAATCACCATGATGTGATTCACCGAAATGCAGCGTTTCAAATTTTTCTGATTCTACGCCAAACAATAACATATTTGAAAGAACAAACATAGTTAAGTAAGGCACCATATCTTTTAGTAGTGTCAATGAACGGTAAAACGACTCCTTATTTTCATTAATCAAGACTTTTAAAAAAATGAAGAAGAAACAAACCTTGATTATTTTCATGACGGTTTTTATATAGATATATAAATTACCGATTGGCTTGCCTGTTATCGGAACAAGATATTGGTTTATCTGGGGATGCATTGTAAATATGAAGAGACCTACCAACACAAAGAA
>DATBFI010000137.1:0-5762 GCA_036558585.1 Chitinophagaceae bacterium | reverse complement strand
AACCAATACTTACCGTAGCACCACTACATACTGTCGCGGTGCTTGCGCTTGTCATGTTTGGTTTAGGATTAATTGTATTTGTAATGGTAGTTGATGAGCCCGTACATCCATTTAATGTCGGCGTTACAATGTATTGAACTGAACTTGGGGTCCCGGTACTTGTCAGGGTTTGTGCGATGTTAGTTCCCGAGCCCGCTACTGCACCACTGGCATTAGTAACAGTACCAAGAGTCCAGGTAAACGAAGCACCCGAAGGACTACTGGCTAGAGCGATATTTGTTGCACTCCCACTGCAGGAAGACTGGGCGGTTGGAGTCGTAACTGAGGGAATAGATACTAGTTGAGAAGTAAGAGTGGCATGAACAGTTCCATTAACATCTGCGGTAATTGTTCCCGTACCTCCTGTTCTTGTAACAGTTCGGTTACTGGCTGCTGCAGTTATTCCTCTAACATTAATACCACTAATAGTTAAGACGTCATGTCTATTGTTATTATTTACATCATATTGGACCGTTATTGTTGTGGTTGTTACTGTTATAGAAGTGTTGGATAAATTAGCGCCACCCAAAAATGAAACAGAACCAATTCCTGCCTGAAATTCGAAATTGGCAGGGGCAGTTAAGATTAACGTTTTATTGTTTCCGGTAGCGAAATCGCCGTTGGATCCTTCAGTAATTACAATATTTCCTAAAGCTGAATAGGATGTGGGAAAACTTCCACAAGCTGTTAGTGTAAGAGAAGGAGCGGTAATAACAACATTTGCGAAACTTGTTTCCGGCAATGCAAATATCAAAAAGACAAAAGCCCACACTACCCGCGTAAGGCTTTTCTTTTTTGAGACGTTTGTTTTTATTTTATTCGGGTTAGCTATACAGGCGATTGCCGGTTGCACAGGTATTGAAATTTTTTCGTTAAGAATATGGGTGAACTACTTTCTTTCAATAAATCGAAATACACTTTTTTAAGTGGATAGGTTTAGGTTTCTACAAGGTACTTAAGACTAATTTGATGAATAAGCAGGCGAACAATTGCCAAAAGAACAGTTATCTCAACAATAGATTTACGATGGTAACTCGTAAATTAAAAGCAGGATATTGGCAAAGACGCAGAATATTGCTTTCAAAATCTGGTATTGGCTTCTGGATCGAAAAAATATAATGTAATACTCCAAGACGGGAAAGATAAATAAAATTTATAAACTGTTAGATTTCAACAGGTGTGCAAAACCAAGTTTTATTGGATATTTAAGGCGAATTAAATACTTAGTTAATAAGAAGGGGCATAGTCACGGATTGATCCCCGCTTATTCGCATGATGAATACTTTTCTATTAGCACCAATTATATGCAATCTTCACTGCGAAGAGAGTTCAAATTATTTATATAACTGATAATCCTTTCAGCAACGAAAGCAATGCTTTGTACAACATTTTTTTCTCCCAGTGTAATACAAGATGCTTAAAAGCTTAGACCAACTGTTCACTTGTAAGGAGACAAAATGGTTGTTGAAGAAATAAATTTCATCGCTCAATATAACCCATTTATTTTTCGGTACGATTTTTATATCAGATATAGAATAAACTATATTACCATTAACACTTAAAAATTGTGACTATGAAAACTGGTTTAATCTTAGCCGCTATTGCCGGACTTGCTTATTACAAATACTCACAAATGAGTGAAGAACAAAGACGCGATATGGTGAATAAAGTAAAAGAGAAAGGAAAAAAATTCTACGACAAATATGTATCTAATGTGAAAGAGATCATTCCCGAAAAAGCATAGGTTCATTAGCGATCAGACTAAAAGAAGGCGTTATACAAGAATTCTTTACTTATATTTTTTACAATTCGGGAAGTGAGATATCTCCCAAATAAGGATCCAGATCTTTTGTGTCAGAAAAGCATTTTATAACCTCTATTTTCGTTTCAAGGAAATTGTATTTAAGCTCTACGTAAAAGCTATCTATTTGATAAAGAAGGAACTTGTAAGCTGCGCTTATTCTCTGTGCAATCATTACTCCTCTTTTTTTGAGGTATTCGTATTGTTTATGGGCGCTGAGAGCTTTGAACTGGTACAATGTCATATGACGCTATATTAATGAGCAAGTTAACTCTTTTGATTTGTATAGCATGAGGTAATGACAGGAATGTTTTTTAAAAAATATTATTCTCTTTTTCAGCAAATACTGGCATAATTTTTTTTACAAACATTATAAAAAGGAGTTAATATGAGAAGCATACTTTATTTAATAGCTGTAATATTAATTATAGGATGGCTATTAGGTGTATTTGTTTACAGTGCAACAGGATTAATCCATATCCTTATCGTATTGGCAATAGTATCATTTCTGTTAGCGATTATTAGAGGCGACGCAGTTTAACCCCCGATTAATTATTATTTATATAGATAAGCACTCTGCCATACCAGCGGGTGCTTTTATATTTATATTCATGAGCATCTTGTTTTACCTATTGATTTTATTAACAACCTGGGATAATAGGTTTATCTAGCTAAACTACCCGCGAAAAATAATTAGTAAATTACATACGCACCAAAAATCTGATAAGCCATGAACACAGCTAAATTAGAACCTCTTCTTGAAAGATATAAACCGGGATGGAGTCTCGAACAGGCCTTCTATACCGATCAACAAATTTTCGATCTTGAATGGAAGTATATCTGGAAAAAATATTGGCTGTTTGCAGGTACTACTACAGAAATTCCGAAACCAGGAAATTATTTTACTTATACTGCAGATAAAGATTCCATAATTGTCATAAGAGGAAATAATGGAGAGGTGTATGCGCATTATAATACTTGCCGCCACAGGGGATCTTTGATCTGTCTTGAAGAGCGGGGAAATGCTCCAAAATTGATCTGTCCTTACCATCAATGGGTGTATGATAAAGATGGCTCACTGCTAAAGGCACGACTGATGCCCGATGATTTTGAGAGATCTTCGTTTGGATTGCATCCTGTGCACGTACAGGTTGCGAATGGTTTTATTTTTATTTGTCTTGCAGAAGATCCTCCCGATTTTACTAAAGTGCTGCAGGATTATGATCCGTTTCTAAGTCCCTATAAAATTAATGAGGCAAAAGTGGCGTACCAAAAACGGTATGAGCTTCGCACCAACTGGAAACTTGTAGCAGAAAACTTCAGGGAATGCTACCATTGCGGACCGGCCCATCCTGAATATTGCAACGCAGTTATCGGAGCGAACCTGAGAGAATCAGTTGATGAGATCCTTGCAGAACGCAGAGTGGAATGGCAAAAGAAAGGACTTGCCATTAATAATGTTGATTTTAAAGATGATTCATTTCATTTTGCCATTCGATACCCGCTTCGTCCGGGAGTGTTAAGTTATAGTTTGGATGGAAAAGCAGTAGCTGTTCCGATGGGTGAACACAAAGATTTTGATACGGGTGTATTGGGACTGGTAGTATACCCAAATTTCTGGATGGATGCAGTGAGCGATTATATGTGGACAATGAGATTGACAGCTCTCAGCCCTTCTTTCACTGCTATTGACTTAACATGGTTGGTGGATGGCAACGCTGTTGAAGGTACTGACTATACAATTGAACGTCTTACAGATTTCTGGAGAATAACCGGAGAGCAGGACTGGAAGCTTTGCGAAAATAATTTCCGGGGTGTTGAATCGAGCCACTATCATCCAGGCCCTTATGCTCCTGTTGAATTGGATGTCGCCAAATTTGTTGATTGGTATATCGAAAGAATGCGTGAAGGAGTTGAAGAAACAATAACCGTGTGAAGAATATTAATCTTAATCAAGCTTTCTTGTTTTTTTATTATACAGCACTTGTATTTATTAACTTATCAATGTTTTTTATTGGTATTAATGAAAGCCGATCTAATTTTTATGTCGCGAACATTAGCTTTCATGGCATCATTCCTTGTATAGCTTTTAATTTATCAGCCAGGCCCTAACAATTTTTATTTTTTGAACCTCTCTTATGGAAGAGCCAGTATTTTAAAAATAAAAGGGTCAGCATTCTTGCCGACCCGTGAATATTGGACCAACTTCCCTCTTAAGGGTACTTTAAATTTCTTAATTCAAACTTCTGAAATCTACAGGCACCAGCTTACTCACACCAGGTTCCTGCATAGTTACACCATAGATCACATCGACAGTGCCCATTGTCATTTTATTATGTGTAACAATAATGAATTGAGAATTTTCACTAAACTTCTTGATCATTTGTGTAAACTTGGTAACATTCGCATCATCGAGCGGCGCATCCACTTCATCGAGAATACAAAATGGTGCGGGCTTAATAAGATAAATAGCGAACAACAGGGCAGTCGCAGTCAATGTTTTTTCTCCACCGCTTAACTGGTTGATAGACGAAGGGCGCTTTCCCTTGGGCTTGGCAACTATATCAATACCTGTTTCTGCAATGTTCGCAGAATCTTCCAGGACCAGGTCTGCGGTATCTTCTTCCGTAAACAAAGCCTTGAATACCTTTTGAAAATTATCTCTCACTTTATTAAATGTTTCAAAAAACTGCTGATTGGCCGTTTCTTCTACTTCCTGTATCGTTTGCAGTAAACTTTCTTTTGCAGTTACCAGGTCATTTTTCTGCTCAAGAATAAATTCATAGCGTTTCTTCATTTCCTGGAAAGCTTCAATGGCAGTAGGATTTACTTCACCAATATTTTCAATACGTTTTTTCATTTTGTCAGAAGAAACCTGCAGATCTTCAAGAGGTGTATTAGTATTGCGTGGCTGATCGATTATTTCATTAAGGTCCACTTTAAATTCAACGCTTAGCCGTTCTTTCATTCCGGCAAGCTGTAATTTTAAATCATTAAGCTTATCTTTTATCTCGCCAAGCAAATGCTCCAGCATCTCTTTGCTTTTTATCTTATGCCGCAGCTCACTTTCTTTTTCCTGCAGTGCATTGCGTAAATTATAATAAGCCTGGTCTGCTTCATTTAGCTTCTTTTCTTCATCTTCTTTTTTACGCATTAATTCAATCAGCAGCACTTCACTTTCTGTAAGTGCCTGTTCACTTATATGGATATTTTCAGATACACCGGATAGTTCTTCCGTATTTGTTTTAACCTGGCTGTGAAGATCGTTCAACTGGTTTTGCTTGAATAACAATTCCTGCTTTATTGCCGTTATCTTGCTTTGTTGTTTTGTTAATTGCAAATTAATTTCGTTGAACTGCCCCGACACAACTGAATAACCCTGTTCGGCAAGTTGAAATTCATGCTCTACATCTCTCATTTGCAGGGAGGTGGTATTCAGTTCTTCGTTAATTTTCATTAATTCTTCACGAGTGGCAGCAATGGCGTTTTGTTCTTCCAGTACGCGTTTCTCAATATCCTGCAAACGTTGTATAGCATCTTGCTGCGCTGCCTGCAGGTTTTCTATTTTATTTTTGATTGCAAACACCTCGTTTATGAGCTGATTTTTCTCTTTCTCTGTTTGCTTAATGGCATTTTCTTTTAACTGTTCATTAAAACCAGTCACCTCGTTATGTTTTTGCCTGATTTCTGTTTTCAAAGCATTTACCACTGCTTCCTGTAATACAATTTCATCACGCAGCTTTTCAAGATTCTTTACGCGGCCAATTTTTTTGCCTTCAAATAATCCCACACTACCACCTGTTAACGTGTATTTCCCTTTTACGTATTTGCCATTCTTTTCAATTATAATTGTCCCGTTACTATCGCTAATTACCTGCTCGTTTTCTGCAATAAATACATTTCCTAAAAGATGGGCAGCAAG
>DATBFI010000136.1:0-7677 GCA_036558585.1 Chitinophagaceae bacterium | reverse complement strand
TCCTCATCTGCAATACCGGAGAGGCTATCCGTTAAACGTGTGGCTGCCTTACGAAAATGATCGATGATCTTATTCTTTAAAATGGTGAAGAGCCAGTTCTTCTCTGATATTTCACCTTTAAAATTATCATAGTGGCGCCATGCAGCAAGAAATGTTTCCTGCACAATATCTTTTGCTGTTTCCCTGTCATTCACGCGGGACAATGCATAGCGATACAACATATCGCCGTAATCACTCACCCATTTTGTTGCATTTAGTTCCGCCATATTTGCGAATGTAACAACGAAATATGTTGTAGTTGTAAAATTGATGACAAGCTAATAAATTTTTTATTTATTCTCTGCCCAACAGTACAAATAACAAATACAATGGTCCATTCCTTTAACTTGTGCAGCAGTTAAATACAATACAACAAAGAAATGGTTCAGAAAGACTTTTTAGAAAAATTATCTTTTCAATTAAGCAATAACCTGAAAAGTGATACTGTTGTTGAAAAGATCAGGCAGGTATATGGCGGCGACATCAACGAGACATTTGTGCTGTCTACTTCTTCAGGTAAATTTTTTCTTAAAGTAAATAGTCGTACATACCAGGATATGTTTGAAAAAGAGTTTAATGGTCTGCAGGCATTGCAGCAGGCAGATGCTATCCATATCCCACAACCAATTTTATATGGCAGTTTTAATTCAACCATTTTTCTTATAATGGAATACCTTGAAAAAGGTACGCCATCGAATAATTTCTGGGAGAAATTTGCAAAAGGGCTTGCAGGAGTACACAGAAAAACACAATCACAATTTGGGTTTAAGGAAAATAATTATATAGGGTCGCTTGCCCAACAAAATAATCTTACCGATGATTGGCCAGACTTTTATACCACACAACGCATAATGCCCCTGGTAATGCAGGCTTATGCACAAAACAAATGCACAAAGGAAGATGTATTAAAAGCTGAACGACTGTGTAATCGTTTTTCCAAATTGTTTCCCAAAGAGCAGCCGGCCTTATTACATGGCGATCTCTGGAGCGGCAATTTTATGGTAAATGATAAGGGTGAGGCTGTTATTTATGATCCTGCTGTTTATTTTGGTTACAGGGAAATGGATATTGCAATGACATTCTTGTTCGGTGGTTTCGACAAAAGTTTTTACGGCCATTACAATGAAATATTTCCTTTGCAAAAAGGATGGGAAGAAAGAATTTCATTGTGTCAGTTATATCCTTTGCTTGTGCATTCTATTTTATTTGGAGGTCATTATTATTCCGGTGTAATGAATATCATACGATCATTTTTATGATTGGAGTAACGTCAACAAACTTTCAAAATTTTCTTTTTCGATCAATAACTGTAGTAAAAATATTATTGCGAAAACATTACCAAAATAAAGCATCACTTATACTACACACTGTTTTGAGCAATTTTATCTACATAAAACATTTCTTTTATTGAATGGCGGGGTAATGTGGAATGATTTTTTTGCGACTTTATGAGTAAGGAACAATAAGAAATGTTCAAGCGAGCTGTAATTGACTTTTGTGCAGGCTCATTTACCTCATTAGTGACGGCATATACCATAAAGCGTGAACAAAGAGGTGATAGGGCTGAATTATAATCTACTATTGTTAATTAGTGATCTTTGAAAGTTATTGGCACAATAATTTATTTCTATTTTATTATATTATTATTTCACCTTAAAATTTTATACTATGCCAAATCCAAAAACTGATAAACAGGGTTTCAATACTTCAAATGCAGATGAGGAACGGGATATGGCTGCTAAAGGAGGACCTACTACAAGTTTGGGCCAACCAGACGATAAGCATGCAGTCCCCGCTCCCTATGACGACGATACTCAAACACAATTGGCAGCAAAGAGTACAGAAAAAAAGAAACAGAAAGATAAAGAAACGGGAAATCGCTAAAATAAAACCGGTCCTAAACAGACCGGTTTTTTTGGGAATAAATACCGGATTACTGCAAAGTTTTCGCGCTCGCTCAGAGTAAATCAGGGGCGTACAATTTTACGAGGTAATGACTTTAACAAGTTGCAGATCATTGTTTAAAACAATCATATCTGCATTGCACCCTTCACCCAAAAAACCAATTTTATGCGGCATATTCATTACTCTTGCAGGATACAAGCTGCACATACGCAAAGCTTCTTCTATACTTATGCCACAAAATTGCACGAGATTTACAAATGCCTTGTGCATGGTAAGTGCAGAGCCGCTTAAAATTCCATTTGCTGTATATTTATCTCCTTCCGGTGTATGTCTGTAGAACCCTTCGCGGGTTTCAGTAACAGCATCTGTGATCGCAAATAATCTTTCACCCATTATTTTTTTGGCTATGCGAACAGCTGCATAATCTACATGGTATCCGTCTGCTACGATGCTGCAATGTGCTGAAGGATTATCAAAAATGGCTCCTACCATTCCGGGTGCCCTGTGCTGCAATGAACTCATGGCATTGAATAAATGTGTTGCGGTATGTATGCCATCATTAAACCCCTGCATTGCCTGCCAGTAGGTGGCATTCGTATGTCCTGCTGAAACAACAACACCATAGCTTTCTATCAGCTCAACTATTTCTCTTGAACAAACTTCCGGGGCAAGTGTGATAATTTTTATTACATTTTTTCCATACTCCAATAATTCTTTTGCCTGTTGGATTGTTGGAGCAAATATCCACTCTTCATTATGTGCGCCACGTTTTGTGATACTTATCCACGGCCCTTCTACATGCAGGCCCAATACACCCCTTCCATTTTTTGCCCAATAATTTTTTATCGCGTCAATACAGCTAAAAATTATTTTATACGGATGTGTTGCAACTGTGGGCATACAGTAAGCCGCACCACCATTCAGGCAGTAATTATAAATTGCTGCAACTGTTACCTCATCCGGATGTACAGCAAGCAGCCGGCCGTGTGCGCCATACAATTGCAAATCAATAAAAGCGGGTGCGATAAGTGCATCCCCAAAATCAACTATCTCTGCTGCAACATCATATACTGAAGATGCGGGCATCACAGTTTCTATAATACCGTTATTTACTATCACCGCATACTGTGACAAAATTTCGTTACCATTAAAAATTTTGCCTGCCTTGTATATTATTTTGTTACTCATTCGCTGAGTTGTGGGGATTAATTATCATGAATGTGTCTGCATCTTTCCAGAAAGGAAACTTATTTCTTATCTCCTCAAGAGAATTTTTCTGTAACGTAATTGTAAATACATCTTCATCATCTGCTTTGTGGTATAATATTTCGCCCACTGCGTTGATCACCATACTATCCCCGCTATGATAAATTCCATTGGCATCATTGCCCGTTCTGTTAACACCAATAACAAAACACTGGTTTTCTATTGCCCGCGCCTGTAACAAGGTTTTCCATGCATGGTTGCGTCGCTCTGGCCAATTGGCTACATAAATTAGGAGATCATACTCAAGGTTTGTATTATCTTCTCCGCCAGCTTGGAGAACAGGGCTTTGTTGTCGTGACCATACGGGAAACCGAAGATCATAACATACCTGCAAATTTATTTTCCATCCTTTCACAGAAGCGATTAATCTTTTGTTACCTGGCGTGTAATATTGGTCTTCGTCGCCATAAGCAAATAAGTGGTGTTTATCATAACAGCCATAGTTACCATTGGGTAACATCCATATTAGCCGGTTATAAAAATTATTACCATCTTTTATGATCAGGCTCCCTGTAAGAATAATCTTTTTTAGTGCAGCGATTTTTTTCATCCATTCAACCGTGGTACCATCCATTGTTTCGGCAAATTGTTCCGGCTTCATGCTAAAGCCTGTGCTAAACATCTCCGGTAGTATAACTATTTCTGTCTTCTCCCGTATAGCGCTGATCTTTTGCTCAAGCATGGAAAGGTTTGCCGGTTTATCTTCCCAGTGAAGTTGTGTTTGTATAAGTGTAAGAGTGAGCGATGACATGGTGAATGGCCAATGGTGAATTTAATGTTGTTTAGTTACAAATTAAAACGTTTATAGATTCCTCCTTGTCTGAATGACAAGTTTTTGTAGTGGAATTTTTTTATCATGACAAAGGAGGCATCTTAACTGAGCGTTAATGAATAGGAATTACTCATAATAATCCTTTCATTGAGTAAATAACTAAGTACAAGAGTGCAACAAAAGCTTAATAGCAGACAATCTTCAGGGCTATAAAATATCACTCTAAATATTTCTCTGCCCTTTTCAAATCTTCAGGCGTATCAATTTCAATACCCATATAATCAACAATTACCATTTTTAGCTTAATGCCATTTTCGAGATAACGCAGGCATTCAATCTTTTCTATAGCTTCAAGCGGCGTTACCGGCCACTTGGTAAAATTAAGTAATGCCTGTTTGCGAAAAGCATATACACCAATATGTTCATAATATGTTACAGGCATGTCCGTGCTTCGGGGATAAGGAATTGTACTCCGGCTAAAAAATAAAGAATTCAAATTTTTATCAACGGCTACTTTTACATAATTCGGATCTTCTATAAAGTGTTGTTCTTTTAACACCTGCATCAAACTTGCCACCTGCACTTCCTCCCCTTCGGCTCCTTCAAAAACCTTCAGCAGGTTATACAAAGGTTGCTTCCGAATAAAAGGCGTGTCACCCTGAACATTTACTACAATATTTACATTCATTTCCTCTACGGCTTCCGCAATACGATCGCTTCCGCTTTCGTGTTCCTTTTTACTCATCATTGCCTTCCCGCCATGTTCTGTAATTTCATTATAAATAATATTGCTGTCGGTAACCACGATCACTTCGTCAAACAAATTGGTTGCAAGTGTATTTTCATAAGTATGTCTAATTACAGTTTTATTGCCAAGTAATTGCATCAGCTTTCCATGAAAACGTGTTGCTGCATAACGCGCGGGAATGAATGCGGCCTTTCTCATTTTATTAATAGTCATTAAGTCATTTGGTTATTGAACTATTATTTAATGATCTGATTTTAAAAAGTTAATGTGTTCGACAAACGTTTTAATTCGATCTCTGCTGCTTTGGCTGCATAACTTACATTGATGAGGCGGTACCCTGCATCTACAAGCGTTTGCTGTGCAACACGGAGATCTAATATGGTAGCAACCCGCAACTGAAAACGCTGCAGCACAAGATCAAGTAATTGTTGCGCAAGCTCGTAATTCTTTTTTTCAGTTTCCACCTGTTTCAAGTTGTTCATATAGCCCTGGTATTGCTTTACAACACTTGAAGAATAATCTCTTATCAATATCTCTTTTTGGAGTTCTGCATTTTTTGTATCTATCTCTGCTGCCTGTTGTTGTCGCTTATAAGCATTACCGTTATATATGGGAATTGAAAGACTCAATCCTACAAACGGTCCATAGCTTTGATTCAATAATGTGAAACCTGCAGAGTTTTGATTCCTGTTGTAAATATATCCCATATTCGCCCGTATTAAAGGATAACGTTGCGCTGCTGTTTCTTTTGCAATAAGTTCATTTATCTTTACCTGCTCGCTTGCATAAATAATATCCGCATTGAAGCCCAGCCGGTTTAAAACAGAATCGAGTAAAATATTTTTATCGATGCTAAAAGTATCTAACACATGAATAGAATCCCTCGGATCGAGGGTAAGCAAAGTCAGAAGATCCGTTTTTGCCTGCTGAATTATCAATTGCTGCGATTCCAATGCCTGTATGGCTGCATTCATATCAAGTTGCGCCTGGAAAATATCTGCATTGTTCGCAAGTCCTACGCTTTGTTGTGTTTTTGTTATTTCAAGTCTCTGTTTCGATACTTCAATTGTCTGCGATAGAAGCCTTGCATAACTCTGCTGGCGAACGATATCATAATAATTTGTCATCACTGAAGCAATAATATTTTGTACCTGGGAATTAAGATAGTCCCTGCTCTGTTGCTCGAGTTCTGCAAGTCGTTTTTTTGTAGATGAAACACGCATGCCGTTGTATAATAAAATACTTCCTGTTACATTTACATTTAAACTATTTGATGCTGCATTGCTCCTTTGCGCATTGCGTGATGCATCAGAATATTTTTGATTAATGCTTGTAACCTGTTCTGTATTTGTAGCCGACGTTGTTACAAGGGGCAGCCCCCCGGCCACCCCGTAACTATTTAAAATAGAGTTTGCCTCAACATTGTTCCTGGAAACTTGTATATCCAGGCTATTCTTCAGCGCAGTATTGATCGCACCGGGCAGCGAAATCGTTTCTTGCGCAAATGCATTTATGCTGCCACAAAAGAATATGACAATTAATTTTTTCATTTGTTATTTATTCCAGAATTTTTGTTTACGGCAGAGGTAATGCCTGTCGCTCCTATGGAGCTATTTACAAAACTTATCTCGTTAATGCTTTCTACCAACGTATCGCTCCTGCGGAGCTCTATGAGCCGTAACACAAAAACTATTCTGATATTTCTGTTGTGTGTGTTTTATGCTCGCCTGACAAAAATGTATAAACTGCCGGTATTACCAGCAATGTCAGGATCAAAGAAAATATTATTCCCCCCACAACAACGATTCCTAAAGACATACGGCTTGTTGATGAGGCACCGAGGCTTAATGCAATAGGCAAAGCACCAAATGACGTTGCAAGACTCGTCATCAATATCGGGCGTAAACGTTGGGCCGCAGCTTCTACAACAGCCTGCATTTTGGGCATGCCATGGTTTCTCTTTTGATTTGCGAATTCAACTATAAGAATGCCATTTTTTGTTACCAACCCAATCAGCATGATCATGCCAATCTGCGAAAATATATTCAACGTTTGCCCGAATATCCATAAGCTCAACAAGGCACCTGCCAGTGCCAATGGCACTGTTAACATAATACCCAGCGGATCTATGAAACTTTCAAATTGCGCAGATAGCACTAAATATATTAATATAAGCGCAAGACCAAACGCAAATAAAATATTGGATGAACTTTCCTCGTAATCCCTCGATGGCCCGCTCAGTGATGTCTGGTATGATTCATCAAGCAGCCTGTTTGCTATCGCCTGCATAGCCTTAATGCCATCGCCAATTGTTGCACCCTCGGCAAGTGAAGCAGATATAGTAGCAGATTTGTACCTGTTAAAGTGAAAGATTGTAGCAGGATTGCTGCTTTCCTGTATATGCACAACAGCATCAAGGGGAATATTTTCTCCCAAATTATTTTTTACGTAGAGTTTCTCTATGTCCACAGGCTTGTTCCTGTCCGTTCGTTCTACCTGTGCAATTACCTGGTATTGATAACCATTCATTATAAAATAAGCCAGCCTTCCGCCGCTAAAAGCCGATTGCATGGTAGCAAGCACATCTGACGTTGATAAGCCCAGGTCTTTCACTTTCATCCTGTCAACGGTTACCTGCAATTCAGGCCTGTTGAATTTTAAATTAACATCAACATTCGAAAATGTTTTATCCTTTCTTGCCTCTTCCAGAAATTTTGGGATAATATCTTTTAGCTTGTCCAAATCCTGGTTCTGCAAAATAAATTGTACCGGTAAACTGCTTCTTGACCCGAGACCAACCGCAATTGTTTGTTCCTGTATAGCAAAAATTCTTGCACCGTTATAGCGACTCAATTTTTGTTGAAGTTCATTGGCAATTTCATTTTGGCTCCGCGTTCTTAATTTCGGTGCAACCAGGCCAATTCTTGGCTGAGATGTATTTGAACTG
>DATBFI010000135.1:0-3717 GCA_036558585.1 Chitinophagaceae bacterium | reverse complement strand
GAAACTGGCGAATTGTTTTCGCATGAGATAACTTTCTAAGACCTTCAATTAAAGCATTAAAATCTTCGTTGTTTGCAGGATCCTTTAACCAGAAAAAAACGTGATGAATAAAGATGTTTTGAAGTTGCATGTTTGTTATTTGTTTCGCAAGTTATCGTTACAACTTAATAAAATCAACAGGTTGTTGTATTGCTTAAACAAATTTTTAAATTTTATCGAAAGCTTTCGATGCTTTAAAAAAGAGTTGTTACAAATGAGTATCTGCGAACGAGAAAGACAAAATCAAGCTGCACGATGAAGAGTAGCGAAAGACGAATCAAAGTTTTATAATCCTATGTCACGCGGATAAAAAATGTGAACCTGTTTTAATTAGTGCCGGTAGAAGAAACAGACCCGGATAAAAGCAATTGTACACTTTCCTGTAATATTATTTGTTTCTTGGCTTTAAAGATTTCAAGTTTATCAGAGGGCAAACGCAAAGTGTAAAATTTACCTTCAGCAAGTGTTTTATCAAATAAAGGGTTAAGCCGGTTAAATTGCTCCAGGTCCATTAGCAGATAATTTGAAACTGCTATTGAATTATACTTACCAACGATCTCAACGGTTTCGACATCAGCATCGGCTAATTTGGTAAGGGAATCTAATTTATTTTGAATATAGGCCAGTCTTGCTTTTTTTTCAATTGATTCCCTGGCTGTTAATGTTGTCCAGCCACCGCTGCCTTCAAAAAAATAATGAGTGGCAATATATCTTTTTACATGATTCCTGGTTTCTTCAGGTAAATATGATTGCAGAACCCAAAAATTATCTGATCCTGCCTTGGCTATTGCACGTTTAACGCCACCTGCACCTGCATTGTATGCTGCTATTACCAAAAGCCAGTCTCCAAATTTATCATATAACTCCCTGAGGAGTTTTGCCGCAACCTGTGTGCTCTTATTTAAATTTGTGCGTTCATCATATTTCCTGGTCACCTTAAGGTGAAATCTTTTTGCTTCATCGGGCATAAGTTGCCACGGACCTACAGCGCCTTTACCAGAAACCAGGTCGAACTGTAAATTACTTTCAATCACCGATAAATATTTTAGCTCAATAGGAAGACCGTTATCTGATAAAATCTGGTCATATATTAAAAAATATGGCTTTGCCCATTCTTTTAATTTTGCAAGATCATCTGATTCTTTATTAAGATAACTGGACACAAAAGAAGTTGCCTTGCTATTTAATTCGAACTGTTCTGCATTGGCAAGATCCCTGCTAATCGAGCTAAGAAGGCTTTTAAATCCTTTTGTACTATCATGATCATTGGAAGGGTAGCCCTTGAATGGGGTTGCAATTTTAAACGACGAGAACGTCAACGTAAAAAGCGTAAATCCTGTTATGAAGGCTGCATGCCTCAGCATAATTCTTTGCATAGGCAATAAATTTTTGACAAACGCAGTTAATTAGCAATAATCAAGCCTAAATTCTGTAAGCGCCTCTTTAACAGTTATTTGTGAATAATTTCTACTTAAAGTGTATAAATTTTTTTGCTGCGCGCAGGAGAGTTATTTCGTTATTATACGCCGCCATTACCTGTAAGCCAAAAGGCATTCCTGAAATAGAAGAAAACAAAGGCACTGAAATACCCGGTATGCCAACAAGATTTGCAAAAACAGTATAAATATCTGCAAGAAACATTTCTACAGGGTCATTACTCTTTTCGCCAAAGCGAAAAGCCGGTGACGGAACAGTGGGGGAAATAATAATATCGTAGTTTTTAAAGATGGATTGTGTAGTATCGTATAAAACTCTTCTTACCTGTTGTGCTTTTGTAAAATAGGCATCATAGTATCCTGCACTCAACACAAAAGTACCCAGCATAATGCGCCTTTTTACTTCCCTGCCAAAGCCTTCACTTCTTGTTTTTTTATAAAACTCTGTGAGATCAGCAAAATTATTTTTTGCCGAATAGCCATACTTTATTCCGTCGTACCTGGAAAGGTTGCTGGAAGCTTCTGCTGTTGTTAAAATATAATAAGCAGGAACGATATAATCAAGCATATCAAATTTTACGGGCTCGACAGCATGTCCAAGATCAATTAATTTTTTTATAAACGTGGTTATAGACGCAGCAATTTCGGGATCAAGAGCAGGGTGCTCTAATGTTTCTTTGAAATAAGCGATTTTATATTTTTCATGATCCGTATTTAATAGTTGTGAGTAGGCGGGCACATCTGTTGTACTCACGGTGCTGTCAAATTCGTCGGGGCCGGCTATAACTTCTAAAACCATTGCAATGTCTTCAACATTATTTCCAAAAATACCAATTTGGTCAAAGGAAGATGCGTAAGCAATTAAACCATAGCGGGATATTCGTCCGTAACCTGGTTTTAAACCAATGATACCGCAAAAATCTGCCGGCTGCCTTACTGAACCACCCGTGTCACTGCCCAGACTTATCATGCACAAACCAGCCTGTACTGCAACCGCAGAACCACCTGATGAACCACCCGGGACGCGGCTATTATCCTTTGCATTAAGTACATTGCCAAAAGCCGAATTTTCATTACTGCTTCCCATAGCGAATTCATCACAGTTATTGCGGCCAATGATTATCGCCTCCTCTGTAAGTAATCTTTCAACAACAGTCGCATTATAAACAGAAGTAAATCCTTCCAGTATTTTGGAAGCTGCTGAAACCTTGTGACCCTTGTGACAAATCACATCTTTTAATGAGACTACCACTCCATGAAGTTTGCCTGACGGCTTGCCCGATTTTCGCCGCAAATCTAATTCTGCAGCCCGCTCCAGAGCTTCTTCAGCATATACTTCAAGAAATGCATTAAGATGTTTATTGGTCTTGATCTGGTGTAAATAATAAGAAACGGCCTCAACACTGGTGGTTTGGCCGTTTAACAAAGAAGCTTGATAGTCTTTGATAGAAATAAAGCTAAACAAAGGCCGATCGGAATTTAAAACGGGAACAAATTACTGCTGGGAGCTCGTGGTACTTGTTGTACCGGTACTAGGTGTTGCGTGGTCTTTTTCATTTAACCCCTCTTCCAACTCTTTTTTCACATTATTTTTTGCATCATTAAACTCGCGGATACCCTTCCCCAAACCCCTCATAAATTCAGGTATTTTGCGTCCGCCGAATAAAACAAGCACTACAACTGCGATCAGCAATATTTCCTGGAAGCCTAAATTGCCCATAAAAAATTTTTGAGATGTGAGCGACGAAGTTAATTATAAATTCTTCTTTGTAATCAATAATTATTGTTAACAGCTATAATCAAAGAAATTTTTTTGCCGGCTGCATAAATAGTCTCATTGAATTGCACATTTATATAACACATCCTTACAGATTCCTCTAAAAATAAAAAGCAGAGCTTTTTAAAATCCCTGCTTTTTAAAAAAAATTTGGAAGAATTTATATGCGCTTTTCTTTGATTCTTGCGCTTTTTCCGCTGCGGTCGCGCAGATAGTACAATTTAGCGCGGCGAACCTTACCAACCTTATTTAATAGAACAGATTCAACATTTGGAGAAAAAAAAGGAAAAACCCTTTCGACGCCTATACCATCAGAAATCTTACGTACTGTAAAGGTTGCTGTAGCTCCTGCACCCTGTATTTTTACAACATCACCACGAAAACCCTGGATACGCTCTTTGCCACCTTCAATAATTTTATAATTAACAGTGATATTATCCCCTGATTTAAATTTCGGGAATACCT
>DATBFI010000134.1:0-6628 GCA_036558585.1 Chitinophagaceae bacterium | reverse complement strand
GCCTTTTTGCGTTTGAGATCCATTTCATTTTTTATGTACCAGGCAGTAGTACTCTATCAAACCAGTTAATGATTTGAAAAAGTTCAGTAAAATCGAACTCGTGCAACACCGATTTAGGCATATCCACAACGTGTTCCTGAAAAAAAATTCCTGTCGGCGAACATCAAAGCCAATAAACGACAAACCATTAACTCTCTCCGTTATCTTTGCCGCGAAAAAATTGCCTCCATGGTCAAAGAAAAAATTTTAGTAATTGGTGCTTCAGGCCAGATAGGAGTTGAATTAACACTTGCCCTTAGAAAAATTTACGGTAATGCGGGTGTGGTCGCCTCTGATCTTCGGGAGGAAAATGAATTACTGAAAGGCACGGGGCCCTATGTATCTCTTGATGTGATGAACAAAGAAATGTTGCATGTACAGGTTATCAGGCAAAACATTACGCAGATTTATTTGCTTGCCGCTATTTTATCCGCAACGGGAGAAAAAAATCCTGGTCTTGCATGGAATCTTAACATGCAGGGGTTGCTGAATGTGCTTGATATTGCACGTGAAGAAAAATTAACAAAGGTATACTGGCCAAGCAGTATTGCCGTGTTTGGACCTACATCGCCAAAACAAAATTGTCCGCAGCAAACAATCATTGAACCAATTACAGTTTACGGCATCAGTAAATACGCAGGGGAATTCTGGTGTAACTATTTTAATAAACGCTGGGGCGTCGATGTTAGAAGCTTACGGTACCCGGGCCTGATCAGTTATAAATCCGGCCCCGGTGGTGGCACTACTGATTATGCTGTCGAAATTTTTTATGAGGCGATCGAGAATAACCATTATGAATGCTTTTTAAAAGCAGATACCTATCTTCCTATGATGTATATGCCTGATGCTATTCGTGCTACCATTGAACTGATGGAAGCACCTAAAGAAAAAATTACAGTTCGCACATCATACAATATTTCTGGGATGAGCTTTTCACCAAAAGAAATTGCTGAAGCTATAAAACAGCGTATCCCCCAATTTGTTATCAGCTACAAACCGGATTATCGGCAGCGAATTGCAGAAAGCTGGCCACAGAGTATTGATGACTCTTTTGCGCGTAACGACTGGGGGTGGCATCAAAAATACGATCTGCAAAAGATGACCGATGATATGCTAAAAAACCTACAGGGAAAATATTAACGGGGCAAATTCGTTTGTGATTAAATGATCTCAAAATATATGCGAAGAGTTTTTTGTTTGCTGATTGCAGTTACTCTGGTTTGCTTAAGTTTTGCACAGGAGGATATTCCCACCTATCATAACAAGAGGGAAAGTTTCTCAAAAGTTACTCAGCAGGATATACGAACCGACCTTGCCACATTCACACTTGCAGGTGTTGACGAAAGTGTAGGGAAACAAATGACCCTTGCTTCCGTACCAGTTACAGATTACTCAAATGATTTTGTACAGTTTTCAAAGGATAATCTGCAGATAAAAATTATTTCGGGAAAGTTTGATCAATCCCGGCATAAAATACAGTATTACGATAAGTATGTTGCAAGGATCGATAATAAACCTTTTTATGGAATTGATGGCGCTATGCCAAAGAAGACCATTGAATCTGTTGTTGTAATTGCAGGCAGGGACACCATAAATGTTCCTCTTGCTGCTTTCTCGGATCTTTATGAGCCACGCTTTTGCGGGCCTGATAATAACGGGCAAATAAAATGCAATTGCGGAGCATACATTTCAAATGACAAGCGCAGGATTTACATTTATATGCTAAACAGCAGCGGTAAAGGTGGTTATGAAGTAACATGGGTGTTGCAGGATAACCAATACTTAAGACGTGTTATTGATTATGGATTTTAATAAAGTTCGATTGTTTCAAAGTTCGAATGTTTAAATGTTCATACACAAAGAACATACCTTGGATTTTTAAAAATCCTTTACTGCAAAACAACATTCAAACATTCAAACAATCAAACTTTCAAACGATAATATTGATTATGGATTTTAATAGGGTTCGATTGTTCAAAGCTCGAATGTTTGAATGTTCACACACAAAGAACATACTTTGGCTTTTTAAAAATCCTTTACTCCAAAACAACATTCAAACAATCAAACAACATTCAAACAATCAAACTATAATACAGGAAGATAAGTATGGCTTAATACTTTCTTTACAACCTCTGCTATTTTCTCTCCCTTCTCTTTTATTTGTTTTTCTGTCCACAACAAACTAATTGCGCTTGAAATACAACGATTCATTATGCTGTCACTAACAGAGAAATCTGCTGATCGCAATTTAAGCAAGGCATCATGCTGTAATGGGTTTAGCTTATTCAGGACATCTGCATTTTTTAAATGATCCCATTTGCGCACATAATGCCAGTTATTATCGTACCAATAAAAATTACCCGCTAAAATATTTTGTGCTTTTAATTCATCAACAACATGCCTGGCAATTTCTGCAGTTGGCAGAAACCAGCTAAGGAAAGTGCAGCTATCACCAGATTCATCCGGTATTATCCGAAAAGAAATTTCAGGTACCTGTTCAAGAAAGTTTTTTAATTGCGCGTGATTGTTTTTTTGAATTGAAAGAAACTCATTCAATCTTTTTATTTGAGCTAATCCAACAGCGGCATGGAGTTCACTGATACGAAAATTATATCCAATAAAAGGATGCAGATCGGCCCCCCGGTCTACGCCTTTGTGGTCGTGCCCATGATCGGAATAGTTATCACACTTTATATAAGTATCCTCATTGTTTGTTATTACAGCCCCTCCCTCACCACAGGTAATTGTCTTTACAAAATCAAATGAGAAAGTGCCGGCATTGCCAATAGTGCCCAGATATTTTCCTTTATAGCTTGCCCCAATACTTTGACAGGCGTCCTCAAATAATAAAAGATCATTTTCAGTGCATATTTGCTTTAATGCGTCCATATTTGCCATACTGCCGCACATGTGTACGGGCATGATGCATTTGGTGCGTGGTGTAAGCGCTTTGCGAACGGCTTCGGGATTTAATGTGAGTGTTTCATCGATATCAACCAATACCGGCACTGCGCCTACGCTTAATACCGCTTCAAAAGAAGCTACAAATGTAAATGTGGGCATTATCACTTCATCTCCATAACCAATCCCTAAAGCAGTTAAAGCAGTTGTTAATGCCGAGGTGCCGCTGCTTGTAAGCTGAGCATATCTGCAGCCAAACGTTTTTGTAATGGCCTGCTCAAGTTCTTTTGCTTTCCAATGTCCTTTGCGTGCACTATCAAAACCATAACGCATGAGGATGCCTGTCTCCAGTACATCGTTCAACTCTTTTCTTTCTTCATTACCAAATAATTCAAAACCGGGCATATTAAAAAGTTTATAGTTGGCAAAGGTAAGAAAGTAGCTAAATCATTTTTTAATTCAGGGTGCAGAGAGCATTTCAAATTGTGTTTTATAAAAAACTTTAGAGGTATACTCCCCTTTTTAACAGAACCAAATGAGTGTTAAATAAACAAATCGAAATTATTATAGTCACATCAGCAAGACTATTTTATTTTATGAAATCAATTTTGTATTCAATTTTTATAACCCTGTTTTTTTGGCATTGCAAAGAGGTAAAGCAAAACGTTCAAAATATTTCAGATATTGATTCACTTAAATCCACTCCGCTTTCAAGAAGAGATACTTCTCTTAAATACATTTATATCACTTTTGATGATGGCCCCTTAAGAGGAAGTGAAGATATTGATGATGCTGTACGTAATGAACAGATCAATGTAAATGTTTTTGTAGTGGGTCAGCATGCCTTAAGTGACAGCTTTAGAGGCTTTTACAAAATGTATCAAAATAATCCTTACATCGAAATTGGTAATCATAGTTTTTCGCATGCGCATGAGCACTACGAAAAATTTTATAGAAATCCTTCTGCGGTGGTCACTGATTTTTTAAGGTGCCAGGCAGCACTGCAAATATCAAAAAAGATCGCGAGGCAACCCGGGCGCAACCAGTGGCGTTTAAATGATACCTGCATTAATGATGTAAGAAGCGGGTCAGGAAGCGCTGATTCGCTGTACAAGGATGGGTTTGAAGTTTTTGGCTGGGATCTTGAATGGCAGCATGATCCTAAAACAGGCGTACCCATTCAAACTGTTGATGATATGGTTGAATTGATCGAAAAGAAATTGGACGAACATAAAACTGTAAAACCAAATCACCTGGTATTACTTGCGCACGATGAAATGTTTCGAAACGGCTGGGAGGAAAGTGAGTTAAAGCAACTGATTGATAAATTAAAAGCGCAGGGTAATTACAGGTTTGAACATTTAAGCAGTTACCCGGAATAAAGAAACGAGCTTAAACAAACTGGTAACACATTCGAAAACCGCAACTAAATTATTTTGCTATAACCCACCCTTCATTTGTTTTTGCAAGCCGCACAACATTACTCACCTTGCTCTCATTGTTTTCTTTATCAACACTGCTGATTGCAATATAACAATTAGTCCAGTCAGAAGGGATCTGCGACTGCGAAAAACTCAATTGAAAATTTTTTACATCCGCGGCAGCAATAACATATAAGGGAGCAGTACCGAGAGATGCATAAGATGAAGACAAATAGACTATATAACTTTTTACAACTTCTGTTTCGTTGACGTCATTTGCTTTGGCATACAACGTAAAAGTCTCTTCAGTTTTTTCCGATCTATTTTTTTGAGCATAATAAAGAAGAGGGGCTTGTGGGGCAATAGTATCAACCCACGACATAGGAGGCACCAGTGCAGGAGCATGATAATAATTCTCTTTCAGGCTGTCTGTCCAGCCATTCGGATTTTGAGACAGGTTAGCAGCACTAAAATAAATACTGCCCTGTATGTTTTTATTGTTGCGCAGTAATTGTATCTCATCGGGCAATTCATGGGTACTTCTCCATGCAGGTGTAGGATGTTCCATGGTTCTGTAAAGACCATGTCCAACATATACATGTTTACCGTAACTGTGATTGCCCCACCAGTCAAGCAAAGTTTCATAATCGCAAAGCCTGTGACCAATTTCCCAATAGAGCTGCGGCGCAACATAATCAATCCAGTCTTTCTTCAACCATAAGAGAATGTCTGCATACAGATCATCATAATTTGTTTGCCCGGCCTGTGTTTCGCTGCCTTCAGCGTCCTCGCTTTTATTACGCCATACACCAAACGGACTTACCCCAAATTTTATAACAGGTTTTATGTTTAAAATTGCTTCATGGATCATTTTGATAATACTGTCGCAATTGCTTCTTCGCCAGTCATCCCTTGTTTGCCCCTTACCATATTTTTTATAAGCAGCGTAGTCTGGAAATTCTTTGCCCGCAATTTTATATGGATAAAAATAATCGTCTATGTGAATGGCATCTACATCATAACGGGTAACAATGTCTTTCACGATGTTTGTAACATATTGCATCACTTCAGGTAAACCGGGATTAAAATATTTGGTTTTACCATAAGTAAGAAACCAGTCTTTGTGAACACGCGTTATATGAGTTGGTGAAACAGATGAAGTTTTAAGATTAAATACTGCACGATATGGATTAAGCCATGCATGAAATTCCATATTTCGTTTATGAGCTTCATCAATCATGAACCGGAGGGGATCATAATAAGGCGATGGAGGAACACCCTGTACCCCTTCTAAATATTCACTCCATGGTTCATATTGTGAAGGATAAAAAGCATCTGCTGCCGGACGTACCTGGACGATGACTGCATTGATACCGATGTTTTGCAAATTATCCAGCATGTCAATGTATTCTGCTTTTTGTTCCTCAACAGGCAACCCCTTTCTTGACGGCCAATCCATATTGCTTATTGTTGCAATCCATGCCGCACGGAATTCGTATTTAGGACTAAGACGGGAAGTTGAATATTCAAGGCTAAAGGCCGGAAGCTTAAAATTTGCAGTGGGAAGTTTAACAACTGATGATGAACGTGCACCATTTGCCATTGCCACTAACTCGTTACTATTTGTCGGCTGAGCAAATACTCCTGACAGAAAAAAATATGAAAAAATTATTACAATAAATATTCGTAATGCTAATTTTTGTTTTAATGACATGGAAATTGAGGTATAAGTGGCCCGCGCCGGGCGGGATAACAAGATGATATAATTACGACAAACGATGATCTCCCGAAACAAAAATATTCTTTACTCTACTTGATCTTATTTAAATCTTACTTAATGCTGCTGTAAATTTAACTTAATGTAATGCCTGTTGTAATTCCTCCTTCAATAAAATCAAAATAAAATATAACAATTTGTGGATAATCTGCAGCAACAGGTTAGTTAAACACTGGTATGAATTTAATGCACTGTTTCTTCCAACTCTTCATTAACGAATTCCATTAAGGTTTTGATATGTTCAGGCGAAAAATTAAATTTTAATCCAGCCGTTGAATACAATTCGGGTAATGTTTTTGTACCTCCCAGGCTAAGTGCACTGACATAATTCTGCAATGCCTGCTGAGAATTTTGTTTGTATTGCTTCCACATACCGATTGCGCCAAGCTGTGCAATGCCATATTCAATGTAATAGAACGGCACTTCAAACAAATGGAGTTGCCGCTGCCAGCCAATTTTGCGATATTCTCCAAGTCCATTTATGTCAACA
>DATBFI010000133.1:0-6222 GCA_036558585.1 Chitinophagaceae bacterium | reverse complement strand
CATCCCAATTCTCCTAAATTACTGTTGGGAAAAACGATCAGAGCATCATCTATAGCATTGAAATTAGATACGATTTTTGCAGTTACCGGCTCACCTTTATGAGTAAACTGAATAGTCATAGCATGCGGATTTATTTTTTTCAGAGTAAAAGATTAACATGATGATTCTATAAAATTTCGTGCCAATGCTGGCGAAGGCATGGTCAAATTTAAATCCATCAGAATCATCTTCAATTTTTAATGGCAAGCGATTTGTTGATAATTGTATTATACAATTTAAATTATTATTATCATGAAATCGCAAAAGCCGTCCGAGGTTCCGCCACCGTCAATACCTGAAGTTGAGCCTGAACATGTTCCTGAATTTCCTGAAGTGCCCGGAGATGAGCCGGAAGAGATCCCCGAAGAGGAACCAGGAAAAATTCCTGAGGAAGAACCTGAAAAAATACCCGACGAAGAACCCGCTAGACCTGCGCCCCCTGAGGTACCTAAACCAGGGAAGAAATAGTTACCTGGGTAAAAATGCCCAAATACCCGATGTTCGATTTAAGACTAATGCAACAGTTACTTTAATGTGAATTTGTTTGCGATTGATCATTGTCACGGGCTCTATATAATCAAAAACAAAAAGATTATTTTTAAAAGGTAAACAAGAATAATTGATGTTAATACAGAGTTATGAGCCTGCCTCTTACAATGCAGGCAATGGTGCTGGAAGAAGTACGTCAGCCATTAGTATATAAAACATTACCATTGCCTGTACCGCTATCTTATCAGGTACTTATAAAAGTTATAGCTTGTGGCGTGTGCCGCACAGATCTTCATATTGTCGACGGGGAGTTACAATACCCGAAACTTCCGCTTATTCCCGGCCATGAGATTGTTGGCGTGATTGTAAAGAAGGGAGATGAAGTAACAAGATTGAGCGAGGGTGATGTTGTAGGCGTACCCTGGATGGGGTATACATGCGGCGAATGTAAATACTGCAAAAGAGGCCAGGAAAATCTATGTGAAAATGCAGGGTTCACAGGATATACGATCGATGGTGGTTATGCAGAATATACCGCAGCTCATGAGCGATACTGTTTTCCTCTTTCCTCAATGTATGCAAATGCTTCCGGTGCACCGCTTCTTTGTGCAGGACTTATTGGTTATCGTTCTTACAGTATGATTGATAAAGCTGCAGAAAAAATTGGTATTTACGGATTTGGCGCAGCTGCACATATTTTAATACAGGTTGCTATTTACGATAGAAAAAAAATATTTGCTTTTACAAGAGAGGGTGATACAAGTGCACAGGAATTTGCCATGAAACTCGGTGCAGTATGGTCAGGTGGTTCCCAACAAATACCGCCACAGCAACTTGATGCTGCGATTATCTTTGCCCCGGTTGGAAATCTTGTGCCCAAAGCATTGCGGGATATTGACAAAGGAGGAATAGTAGTTTGCGGTGGAATTCATATGAGCGATATCCCCTCTTTTCCATACCATATTTTGTGGGAAGAAAGAATCATTCGCTCTGTTGCTAACCTGACAAGGAGAGACGGAGAAGAATTTCTTGAAATAGCGCCGGAGATCCCTGTTAAAACGGAAACACAACTGTATCATTTACGTGAAGCCAATAATGCATTGAATGATCTGAGAAGTGGAAAGATTCATGGCGCGGCAGTATTGGTAATGGATACGTAATATTTAAAATAATTTGACCTTATTGTTGGTAATACTGAATTACTGCACATCTTCTTTAAGATCACCTTCTTTCCTCCATCCATTTTTTTTTGCAAAGCAACCCGGGATAAAATTGAGTGGTGTTTTTAAAATCTCAACTTTTATTTTCTGTTGCTGCAACAGGTAAGATGAGGGCGTTAACCCCACCAGCTTTTTAAAAAGCCCGCTAAAGGAACTTAAGCTTTCAAATCCTACTGCATGACAAACTTTTGCAACAGGCATATTGGTTTGCAAAAGTTGCATTGCTTTTTCAATTCTTACTTTTATCAAATATTGATGAGGTGTTTTGCCATAAATTTTTGCAAAGAGCCGTATAAAATGAAATTTTGAAAAATATGCTTCATCGGCAATATTATCCAGGTCAATATTTTCAGCATAATTGTTATCTATAAAAAATTTTGCCTGTACAACTCTTTTGTATATATAAATTTTTGGATAAAATAGAGCGGGCATGATTAATGAAGATAATAAATGTTGCTGAATTTTATTCGTGGTGATAAAGAGTTATACTGGCAGGAACATAACAATATCTTGTAATAGTTCACTCACTGCTAAAACCATTTCTTCTTCATAAAGTACCATGCTATTATAACAGATACCAATAGTGAAAGTATTACGGGAATATAAAATGCATGCGCTGTATGAGAATAAGGAATTTCTACATTCATTCCATAAATACTTGTTACAAGTGCAGGGAGTGAAAGAATGATCGTTATGGACGTAAGCCGCTTCATTACATTGTTCAGGTTGTTGCTGATAATGCTGGCAAATGCATCGAGCGTACTGCTAAGAATGTTTGTGTAAATGTTTGCCATTTCAAGCGCCTGGCTGGTATCTACAATCAAGTCGTTCAAGAATTCTCTTTCTTCCTCAGTAAGGCCAAGAAAGTTTGTACGTTCCATTTTCAGCATCAGTAATTCATTGCTGCGCAGCGCCGTAACAAAATATACCAGGCTTTTTTGTATACGCATGAGGTTGAGCAATTCCTGGTTAAGATTGCTGTCATATAATTTTTGCTCGTATAAATTCCTTCTGTGATTGATCTCTTTTAAGTATTCCATAAAAGTCTGTACCACTTTCTCGAATACTTTCAGAACCATCATGCTTCGCTTATCGGGATGACGTTTCTCGAATGTGTGCAGGAACTTCTTGATTGCGCCGTTATCAAAAGAATTTACCGTTACGATTTGATTATGGGTTAGGATAATGCAAATTGGAATGGTTATGTAAAATGCATCGCTGTCGTTAAAGGAATTATTTTCTGTTGGAGTTTTAATTACGATAAAACGAACATTATCTTCCAGCTCATAACGGGGACGTTCATCAATATCGAGGGAGTCTCTGAGAAATTCAATAGGGATCTCAAGGGTTTCGCTAAGTTCCATGAATTCTTCCTCCTTAAAAGGGGGCACAAGATTTACCCAAATACCTTTTTCGGGCCTGTCAATTTCAATGGTCTGGTTGTTAATATTTTTGAGATACTGTATCAAAGCGAAGCAAAGATAGTATCTCACATCAATCAAAAATATTTAATACCGATTAAGAGATTGTTTAAAAATTGTATATAGAAAAAGTGTGTGTCGCATATATTTTGGCAGCGGTTCCCGGGAAGATTATTGAAGGTAGTCTGTCAAGATAGCCAGTCTGGCAAAGGATCTCAGTTAGCGGGTTACTGATTTTCATTAGCAGCTGTAAAAGTTATCTATTAGAATCAGCTTTTGACCTGAGACCAACTCACTGCCATGGCCAAAACTTTTAACTTGTCTCAGCCACATCTATTTCTCCTGTAAAAACAAATTCTGCAGGGCCGCATAACCAGATATTTTTAAATTCTTCTTCTCCTACCTTTTCAAATTCTACGGCAAGATTGCCTCCAAGTGTCTTTACCTCAACCCGGTTAAAGCCGTTGTCATTATGTGCATAAATCAATGCCGCTGCAGTAACGCCGGTGCCGCAACTTAATGTTTCATCTTCTACACCCCGTTCATAAGTACGTACAAATATTTCCTTATGATCTTCTTCCACAAAATTTACATTTATACCTTCCTTTTTAAATCCATTGCTATAGCGTATATCTCTTCCAACTTTTACAACATCGTAATTGCGTATGTCTGAGATCGTTTTTACATAATGCGGTGAACCTGTATCCAATATTTTGTCAGCATAATGTTGTTTTATTCCATAAACATCTTTCATCTTAAGATATACCCAGCCATTCTCGTCTATTGTTGCTTCATGATCGCCATCGATCGCTCTAAAAAAGTAATTTGTTTTACGTATGCCAAGTTCAAAAGCGAATTTTACAAGGCAGCGTCCGCCGTTTCCGCACATGCTGCTTTCCCTGCCATCAGCATTATAATAGATCATTTCAAAATCGTAATCTTCTTTTATATTCAGAAACATAAGACCATCAGCGCCCACGCCAAACCGCCTGTCGCACAAATGTCTTACCTGTCTTCCGGATAGTATTATATTATTTTGCCTGTTGTCAAGAATAATAAAATCGTTGCCTGTGCCCTGGTACTTGTAAAAAGTAAGTTTCATATTGATAAATTAGTTGGATCGAAAGTTATCGCAAATTGCAAGTGATCTAAAATCGAGATTATAATTTATCACCCGCAATTAAATTCCTTCAATTATTTCTAACGATTTTGTAATAAGATTCTCTATTGCTGCAGTACTATTTTTTGTAAACGATTTGGTGATGCGGTTTGCAACAATAACGCTCAAGCTAACACAACGATGGCCTAATAATTTTCCCAAACCATAAATAGCGCTTGTTTCCATCTCAAAATTTGTTATGCGGTGATTGCCGTAACAAAATTCGGTAAGCCTGTCAATTAATTGAGGATTTGTCAGCCCTAATCTTAATACTCTTCCCTGTGGCCCGTAAAACCCGGGGCATGTAACTGTAATACCCTGGTGAAAGCCATTTACAAAATGTTTTAAAAGAGATGTGGTAGCACTAGCGATATATGGTTGCGAAAATGCTCCATCCATTTGTGTATGCAAAACAAAGTGTTGTATCAAAGATCTTTCTTCATCATTATTCTCGTGCTGGTAATAGTTTAGCAGATTATCAATTCCCAGGCCATGCGTGCTCGTAACACAACTATCAACGGGAATATCCGGCTGTAAAGAGCCACTGGTACCAACGCGAATGATCGTCAGAGAAACATGTTCTTTTTTTACAGTTCTTGAATCAGGATCAATATTTACAATTGCATCCAGTTCATTTAAAACTATATCAATATTATCTGTTCCGATACCGGTTGATACCACTGAAATTCTTTTTTTACCAATATAGCCTGTGTGTGTTATGAATTCCCTATGTTCACAAATACATTCAATACTGTCAAAATATTTGCTTACTTCTTTTACCCTGTCCGGATCGCCAACAGTTATTACCGTGTCGGCAAGTTCTTCCGGCCTTACATTAAGATGATAAATAGCGCCCCTGCTGTTTATAATTAATTCCGATTCTTCAATTTTATTCATGATCGGTTTAAAATATAGTTTATTTGAAAGTTTGATTGTTTGAAGGTTCTTTATTCAACTTTGTTTTAAACATTCAAACTATGAAACATCACACTCCAATGCAAAGAGTGTTCAAAAATATCCTATTTTCGCAGCTCTAAAAAAATGGTTCCGTGGCCGAGTGGTCAGGCAGAGGTCTGCAAAACCTTCCACAGCAGTTCGAATCTGCTCGGAACCTCAGGGATTACGACATGTAATCCCTTTGTTTTTATGAAATATTCACAGGTAATAGGAATTATAGCTGCTTTATCAATAATTGGTATTTGTTATATACCATGGGTATTTATTCCGGGCCCTGATGTTATTTTATCCGGGGTGAACGGCCATGTTAGTAAGGATTTATATTTTGGAAAGCCCATTAAATTTTACCTCTTTTTTTTATGCATTATGGTTATTTTTTTTGGGCTGCCAAAAATATGGGCAAAAAGAACCAATGTTTTTTTAGGTGCCATTGTGCTGGGATATTCAATTTATAATTACCTGTTATTTACATTATGCCGGGAGGGGGTATGCCCGGAGAAAAAGAAAGGTATCTATCTTTTATTGATCAGCGCATTCATTGTACAGTTAATGACACTTTTTCCAAAGATCTCCATATCTGATAAAAAGTAAAAGGCAGGCAATTGCCAACCTTTTACTTTGTGCGGATGTGCTCCATAACTGTTTATATCAGAACATTTTACCTAATTCAGTAAGTTTTAAAGGTTTTTCCCATACCCTGATCGATTGGGTTTCCTTTTTTATAAAATCATTTTGATGTGTACTGATCAGGTTCAATTGTAGCTGGGGATGTTTTTTTATTATTTGATCAGCGGTATTCCATCCTGAACCATCAGGTAAATTATTATCAAGAAATAAGATGTCCGGGTGGATCTCTTCAAGCATTTTCATACCCGTATTTAGGGAATAAGAATAATAGACCTCATACTGCTTGCTGGAGAAATAGGATTTTAAAAGC
>DATBFI010000132.1:0-2609 GCA_036558585.1 Chitinophagaceae bacterium | reverse complement strand
TAAACCAAAAGGCGTTGATACATACTTATTACTTGTTATACGGGATACTGATGAAATATCCATTTGAACAACTCTTGCAATATCTTTTAATATCATTGGTTTCAAAAAAGCAATACTGCCTTCAAGAAAATAATCATGTTGCCAGTGCGCTATCGCCTTCATGATTTTTAACATCGAAGATTCTCTTTGCTGAATTGCCGATATAAACCATTTTGCTGAGGATATTTTACTTTTTATATATTGTTGTGTAGCTCTGTCTGTTTGTTTATTACTGTTTCTGCTGTTTACCGCATCAAGCCAGCCGTAATTAATTGTCAATGTTCCTAAACTCGAACGATAGAGGGACACATTTAGTTCATCTCCTTCTGTTGTTAAAATGAAATCAGGAATTATATACCCATTAGAAAAAGATTGATCCGGTGCAGTAATTACAGGATGCATATTTAAAGAACCTATTAACTTTAAAATATTCTTTAATTGCGCTTCATCTACTTGCAATGCTTCTCTTATCTTAAGCATGTTCCTGTTTTTAAGATCCGTATAATAATTCTCCAGCAGGTCTATTGCCTTTTGTACCTGGAAGTTCCCGGGTAATCTTTTTAATTGCAGGATAAGGCACTCACAAACATTTCGTGCACCAATACCAGGTGGTTCGAGCCCCTGGATAAAATATAACATGTTTTCTATTTCTTTAACACTTATCCAGTGATTATATTTAAAGGAAAAGTTTTCAGCAACCACATCAATGTCTTCAGAAAGAAACCCATTTTCGTCCATTGAGTCCACAATATAATCGGCCATTTGTAAATCCTTTTCTGAAGACAATATAAACTTATATTGGTCTTTTAAAATTTGCTGAAATGTGTCGCTTTGTATAAATGGTTTTTCAGAATAAATTTCTCTGTTAAGATAGTTCGAGTAAATAATTTTTGCATCTGCAAAATCATCCTGCAGATAGTCTTCCCAGTCTCTGCAATCATCGTCAATCCTGTCGAGGGATGTATTTTCCTCTTCACCTGTTTCATCAGGCTCTTCATTCAATTCCTCAAGGCAGGGATTTTCCTCAAGTTCCTCCTTTATTTTTTGATTCAATTCCAATGTATTCAAATGGAATAAATTAAGTAATTGAATCTGTTGAGGTAATATTCTTAATTGTTGTCTTTGCGTGTTAGACTGATATATCATTGTTTGTATTTTTCAAGTTTAGCTAATGGAATTGAGTTACATAACTAAACCATCAATATTTAACAGGAGATGATAGAGGTATCTCAACAGTTTTTACAAAAACTACGCCATGCTGACTGTGAAATATTTTGCTCATTTTCTCGCTTCAGATCCAATTACCGTTAAAAGCTGAAATTCATCTTGAATATCTCCGAAGATTACTCTTTTAAATACAGAATTTGAAAAAAACTATCACAGATCTGATACTATTTAACCGGGACGATTATTTTCTGATTATTGCAATTATTGCCGTCCGATTTGGTTTTTGTATCTAAATGTTGAAATGCCTTGCGCGGTTTTTTTGAATGAATTAAAATCGCAGACATTTACTTTATATTTGCAGATGTAATCTCAATTCCAGTCTCCTAAACAAAGCAGAAATTCATATTCTACGTAAGACCAAAAATTCTTCAGACCGTCTCCCTGCTAAAATGAAAAGAAGCTGTATCATTCTAAAACACAATTTAAAGAACATTAAAATATTTAATGATAGATTTGCATTTTACTTGACAATGACAGGCAAAAAGAAATATATTTAGCTATGAATTCTATGAGGAAATTTTACATTTTGATAGCTGAAGATGACGCAGATGATCGTTTTCTCTTAAAGACAGCTTTTGAAGAAAGTGGTTATAAAAATACGCTTAAGTTTGTTGAGAACGGGGTTGAGCTGATAAAGCATCTGAAAGAAGTTACCCAACGCAAAAATAATGAGGAGTTCCCCGGTTTTATTTTACTGGATCTTAACATGCCTAAAAAAGACGGTCGCGAAGTATTAAAAGAAATAAAAGAAAATAAGGTTTTAAAAAAGATCCCTGTTATTGTTTTTACCACTACAAAAAATGAAAATGAAATAAGCAAGTGTTATGAACTGGGCGCTAACAGTTATGTGGTAAAACCTTTGGTTTTTGATGAGCTTGTACATATAATCAAGGCTTTGTACTCTTACTGGTTCCAGATCTCAACAATCGCTGGTTAGTGCATTAGAGGCTCAAAAAATATTCAGCTATTTATCAAGGCCTGAATAATAAAAAGACGGCATAAAGCCGCCCTTTTACTTGTTAACCCTTCACTCTTTCAGACTACATCATTCCTAACGCTTCAAGTTGTCTTATATGGCCGGAAGCAAGAGATAAAGACTTTTTGATCATATTTCTGACTTCTATGTTTTTCACTTTGCTTAACTCCCTTTGATATTCATTTATAGTTTTTGTATGGCCAGTTATCATGTCCCTTACCCATGCTCGGTCGAATTCACTGCCACTTAAATTGCTATAAGGCACATCCTGTATTTTATTTGCAGCCTCATCAGTAAGTTTATCCACATCATTTCTATCGCCGTTTAATTTTTCTAATTGAGTTAATAATTGCTTGTGATCATCCAT
>DATBFI010000131.1:0-2655 GCA_036558585.1 Chitinophagaceae bacterium | reverse complement strand
TTGGTGTTATATATAGACAGACGAAAATTTATCAATCTTATTTTAGGAGCGCTGGCAACTGCTGCTGCATTTTCTACAAAGGGATGGATCGGGCCAATAATAATTTTCTCATCCTGCTTTTTTAAAATATTAGTTGAGAAAAAATGGAAGGTATTTATTGATTTTAAAACATGGTTATTCGTCCCATTCTTTATTCTTTTTATTATGCCCGTATTATACGCTTATTACGTGCAATATGATCTTCATCCTGAAAAAGTAATAAGAGGTATGACACATATTTCAGGAGTGAAATTTATTTTATGGAGTCAGAATTTTGAAAGGTTTGGAGGAGAAAATTGGGCAGAAGGAGGCAGAAACAGCGATTATTTCTTTTTCTATCATACTTTTTTGTGGGCCTTTTTACCCTGGTGTATCGCCGCTTACCTGGCACTCTTTTACTGGCTTAGAAGAATGTTCTTTAAGAAGAAATGGGACCATCCTTTCAATTTTTCTGCACTAAGTTTTGCTTTTGTTCTGTTTACTATTTCATTTTCAAGTTTTAAAATGCCGCATTATATTATAATGCTTTTTCCTTTGGCGGCTGTATTTACAGCTCCATATTTAAGACTGTCTTTGTCAACAAAAACCGGTATAAAAATATATTATCCACTGCAGGTATTTTTAGCGATAGGTATAATCATATCAGCCATTGTCCTTAATTTTTATTACTTCCCGCCGGTAAATATAATAACAGGAATTGCGGGATCTTTTCTTATTGCTGTGCTTATTATGCTCATGTTTGCAAAACATTTATATAAAGGAATGAATATCCTGTTCATTGCTGCTTTTACTTCTATAGTTTTCAATTTCTTTCTCAATTTTAATTTTATTCCACAGCTAATGGAATACCAGGCTGGAAATAAGCTGGTCGACATGATCCACCATAAAAAAATAAACATTCCAAACAATGATATTTTGCTGCTGGAATCCTCTGCACATAGTTTTGATTTTTATATGGGTTATAATCACCCGGTAGTCGATATTAATAAACTGCCACAATTATATTCTTCAATAAAGGATAAATATTTTTTGCTTAAATCAGGAATGGCAAGAGATCTCGAATCAAAAGGATTTGAGATTAGACCTGACTTTACTCATGTGGATTGCAATGTAACTACGGTAACATTAAAATTCCTCAGCTCACGTACAAGGTTGCAACAGTGCGACAGCCTGATGCTTGCTCATATTTACCGAAAGTGAATAGTGCTGCAATAACATAGTCAAAAATATTTTTTTTTATTCTGCAAACTGCAAACAATGCTGTTATTGAAGTATAAAGGCAAGTACCTATGTTCTCCTGTAGCTTTTAACTATATGATAAAAGATAAAGTAAGATATTTGCCCGTTTTAAATAAAGATTGAATGAAAACTGCAAAACGTAATGCCCTGAATCGTATTGAAATTGCTGTACTCATTTTTGTTTTTGTACTTTATGTAATCGGCATTGTTGCTTCATGGATCAATATAAAATGGTTTGAAGAAGTTTATGTGGTGGAGGATGGATTTATTGAATGGCTTACTGTACTGCCGTTGATAATTACCAGTATCGTTGGAGTTACCTATCTTGTAAAGCTTTCTGCTAAAAGAAACTGGATGTTTTCTGCCGTTATTTTGGCGATGGCTGTATTCTGTTTTTTTTCAGGAGGTGAGGAAATAAGCTGGGGACAACGAATCTTTCATATAAAGACTCCGGAATATTTTGCAGAGCATAATACGCAGGATGAGATGAACATACACAATTTAGTAGTGGATGGAGAAAGAATAAACACGCTTGTTTTTTCACAACTTTTTATTGCTGCCGCTGTTTTATACCTCGTGGGATTACCCATACTGTATAACAAAAATCAAAAGTTTAAAGAATTTATAGACCGGGCAGGAGTTCCGGTTGCAAGATTGTATCAAATAATTGCTTGTGCACTGGTTTTTGCACTCCCTTCTTTAAGCCCATCGGAAAAAAGATCTGAATTGCTTGAATTTGGGGCCTGTTTTATGTTTATGCTTATTGTTTCATATCCACAAAACAGAGAGGTTTTTAGAAAAAAGTTTTTGATTTAAATTCAATTTTCGAATTTATTTTCCCATCCATTTTTTAAAATCGGTTACCTTCTCCCGGCTTACAATAGATTCTTTATCAACAGCCGGCTTTAAATTTAGCAATAACCTGTTGCCGAAGTAATCATGTATCTGGTCAATACTATTAACTGAAACATAAAATGAACGGCTGATACGAAAATATCTTTCCGGGTCAAGCATGTCTTCCAGCTCATCCATGGTATAGTCTACGACAAATTTCCTGTTATCGTATGTCTTGAAGAAGTTTAAACGCCCATCACTAAAGAAATAAGCAATTTCTTCTACATCAATAGAAACAAGTTTTTGACCATGCTTTACAAGAAATCTTTTCCTGTATTCTTTTGGTTGTAACTTTTGTTTCAATTCTTTTACCAGAAATTCCATATTAAGATCATTACCTGTTTTGTTTGAAGCGTATAAATTTTGCATTTGTTTATACTTGCTCAAAGCAGCTCCCAGGTCTTCTTTCTGAATTGGTTTTAATAAATAATCAATGCTGTTTACCTTAAAAGCTTTTAACGCATACTCATCATAAGAAGTTGT
>DATBFI010000130.1:0-5561 GCA_036558585.1 Chitinophagaceae bacterium | reverse complement strand
GCAAATGGCATTGAACGCATTATTCGCTTTGGAAATGTTTTTCAAACAAATAAACAACAAAGCAGTAACAGTTTATTTGGTGATAGCGTAATGCCAGAGATCGCCACGCCTCGTTTGCCTTCCTGTGAAGAGTGGACGCTTACAGAAAAGCTCGACCATGAAAAAGAAATTACAGGAATGTTTATGAGTGGTCACCCGCTCGACCATTTTAAATTTGAGCTGAAGTATTATGGCATTATGCCGCTTAGTGAATTTAACGACATAAAAGAATCAACCACACTGATCTCTGCAAATTCAAGTCGTAATTTTCGAATTGCAGGTCTCGTAATAGATGCTCAGCACCGTGTAACCCGCACGGGACGCAATTTTGGAGCGCTTACGATTGAGGACTTTAACGGCAAAACAGAGCTCATGTTATGGAGCGATGATTACGTTCGTTTTCAAAATTATCTCGAGAAAGGGAAAAATCTTCTTATCAATGGGTTCTTTAAACAACGATACAACAGTGACCAGTTTGAATTCAAGGTTACAAACATTTGTCTACTCGAAATGGCGAAACAGTCATTAACCCGGCAGCTTGAAATAAATATAGAACCCGTTTCTGTGACGAAGGAATTTGTTACATTCTTTGAAAAAAATGTGCGTGAAAATCCGGGGAAATCCTCACTTCGCTTTAACATTTATGAGCCCGCCGAAAATCTCAAGGTAACGTTATACACGATCGAAAAAGGTTTTATGATGAACGAAGAAATGGCTGGTTTTCTAATGAACAACCCTGATGTTGAAATTAATGTAGGATTATCAAGTTAGTTTTTTAGCTTACTGTGATGCTTTTCTTCCACTTGGCGGACTCTTGTATGTTAAACCCCCGGTTCAACTCAACACTTCTGTTCACTATTGGCCACTGACCAGCCAGTGGTTTATAACATAATTATTTCCACTACTTTGCACTGGTTTCATTAACTTTCTGGATCAATCAGTTACCTCATGAAGTTTGTGGCTCAAACACCTTATATTTTTTTTCTTGTATTTTTTATGCACACGCGCATCATGAAAAGCATCATTGCCATTTTATTTTTTTTCCTTTTGATTGAACCGGGATACGCACAAAATTCTAAGATTGACAGCCTGGATCAGCTCATCGGCAAAGCAAGCAGCGACACAACAAGAATAAATTTGGTCAATGAGAAGATAAACATTCTTGGCGGCATCAATATTGATTCTGCTATAAGTCTCGGCAAAAAAAATATCGAAGAAGCAGAAAAAATAAATTATGATAAAGGTGAAGCAAATGCAAGATTAAGACTGGCAAACAGCTATTGCTTCAAAGGTGAATATGATGCTGCTATAGAAAATCTGCAGGCCTCAGAAAAAATTTTTGTTCCATTACAAGACTCAGCAGGTTTGGGCAAATTGTATTCTGGTTATGGTATGATGTATGGCATGCAAAGTAAATACGACAGTGCGGTCTCCTATTTTCAAAAAGCTATAGAAATAGGCCGGCGTATGAACGATACGCTTTTGCTCGGTACTTCTTATCATAACATTTCCATTTCATATTATATGCAATCCAATTATTCGCAGGCATTATTGTATCAGCAAAAAGCTTTACAATTTGCTGAACACGAAAATGATGAAGTGCTGCAGGCAAAAGTGATAATGAATATGGGACTAACATATAAAAGTATGGGTGATACTACAAGAGGGGAACGGGCCCTTCTAAAGGCAATAGATCTTGCAAAAAGTCATGGAATTACCAATGTTGAACTATACGCTTATTCTAACCTGGCAGAGTTATATAATGTTGAGAATAAATTTGAAAAGTCATATGAGTTTGCACTGAAGGCTGCAAAACTGGGCGAAGAAATGGGCGACCAGGGAATACAATCTGCAAGTTTATCAAAAGCAGCAGATGCGTTATCGCGACAGAAAAAGTTTGCAGAAGCAGAAAAATTAAGCAGGCTATCTATTAAAATCGCGGATTCATCTAACCAGCCATTGAACATTTACCAGACCAACACAACAATGGGATCAATTTTAAAATTGGAGGAAAAATATAAAGAAGCTATCCCTTATTTTGAAAATGGTTTTGATGCAATGAAAGATGCAGATATTTATGATGAGCAATTTGGTGAGTCATACCGTGAGCTTTCGGAATGTTATGAGAAGACGGGCAATTACGCCAGGGCTTTGGAAACGTATAAAATTTCTGCAAAGATCGCCGATTCCATCCGGAGCAAAGACAATATCCGCAAGGCAACCGAGCTCGCTTTAAATTATGAATTTGATAAAAAACAACAGTCTGCAAAGGCAGAGCAGGAAAAAAAAGATGCAGTGGAAAGCGCCAAACAAATCGCATTATTTGTTGGTTTGGTATTAACATTGGTCCTGGCATTGGTTGCACTCACCGGTTATTTTAACAAACGAAAGGCAAATGCCCTGCTTCAAAAACAAAAAGAGGAAATACAAAGCACCTTAACTGAATTAAAAGCCACGCAAACCCAGCTTATACAATCGGAAAAAATGGCTTCACTCGGTGAGCTTACTGCCGGTATTGCACATGAGATACAAAACCCTTTGAATTTTGTAAATAACTTTTCGGAGGTAAGCGTAGAGCTGGCAGAAGAGTTAAAAGATGAGATAGGCAGGGTTGATCTTTCATCAGCCTATAAAGATAATCTGCAGCAAATGATTGATGATCTTGTCCAAAATCAACAGAAGATCAATCATCATGGCAAACGCGCCGATTCAATTGTAAAGGGTATGCTGCAACACTCACGTGCCAATACCGGTCAAAAAGAGCCTGTTGACATTAATACTTTAACGGATGAATATTTACGGTTAAGTTATCATGGCCTGCGTGCAAAAGAAAAAACATTCAATGCCACACTGCTAACGGATTTTGATGCGGGTATCGGTAAAATAAACGTCATTCCCCAGGATATTGGAAGGGTACTACTTAACTTATTCACTAACGCATTTTATTCCGTGACACAAAAGAAAAATGGACACCCGCTTTTGATGGATGGAATAGAATACGAACCAACTGTATTTGTAAGCACAAAAAAAATTCGTCTTCCTTCGGGAGACAGGGGTGTGGAAATACAGGTTAAGGATAATGGTTTAGGCATTTCTCAAAAAGTGATAGATAAAATTTTCCAGCCTTTCTTTACAACAAAACCCGCAGGACACGGAACCGGTCTGGGTTTGAGCCTGAGCTATGAAATCATTAAAGCACATGGCGGAGAAATAAAAGTGAGAACGAAGGATGGTGAATATGCGGAGTTTATTATCCAGTTACCGGTATAATTATTTAACTTTCAGCCCCAAAATTTACTAATGAGGAGAACCCTTATTACAATAATATTTCTTTTCGAATTACAGTTGGCGCATGCGCAGAATGCAAATATTGATAGTTTAAAGAATTTACTGGCAGCAACGAAAGATGATTCTACCAGGTTCACCCTTCTGGGTGAGTTATCCATGGATTATTTGTGGTCCTACCCCGATTCGTCTTTACCTTATATGCAACAGGCGATCTTGTTAGCCAGGAAAATGAAATCAGAGATTTTACTCGCCCGTGCATACAGAGGCTATAGCTGGTTTTATGTTATTACCGGAGATTATCCGCAAGCGCTTCATTTTAACCAGGAAGCTTTAAAGCTGGCTGAAAAAGCTAAAAATAATTTAGCTATTGCACGGTCCTATGATCTTATGGAATTAATTTATGAGGACCAGGGAAATTATCAACTTGCCCTTTCATATGAAAAGATGGCTAAATCATTCTTCGAATCACAGGCTGGAGATCATAAGCCTGATATGGCATATTATGTTACGATTCTCAATGGCTTGGCCTCAGTTTATGAAAAATTAAACCAACTTGACTCGGCGCTAAAATATATCCAAATAGTAGACAATGCCTATGAAAAATTACACGGGAAAAAGTGGTCTGCAGCTTCTTATGAACTTGGCAATATATATTTAAAAAAGAAGGAGTATCCTACTGCATTGCAACATTATCGAAACGGTGTGGCTTTTGCAGTGGAAATTGACAACAAAAAAGATCTCATGGATAATTGCAATGGCCTGGCAAATACTTTTAAAAAAATTGGTGAATTTGATTCGAGTATTTTTTATGCAAACAAAGTGTTGGAGGTGAGCAGATCAGCACGTTACTCACTTGCACAGTTAACCGCGCTTAATCATTTGGCTGATATTTATAAATCAAAACATAACAGCGATAGTGTCGCCAAATATTTACAATTGACCATTAATGCCAAAGACAGTTTATTCAGCCAGCAGAAAGTTCTGCAGATACAAAACATGACATTCAATCAGCAGTTGCGTCAGCAGGAAGAGACCCAATTACAAAAAGAATTACAAAATAAAATAAAACTTTATTCACTGCTCTCTGCGTTAGTTATCGCCTTTGTAATAGCTTTTATTCTTTATCGCAGCAATCGCCATAAACAAAAAGCATATGCATTATTGCGAAAGCAAAAACAGGAAACAGATATTCAAAAATCAAAAGTTGAGCAAACTCTTGAAGAGTTAAAAGCTACGCAGGCACAGCTCATCCAGTCAGAAAAAATGGCTTCGCTTGGCGAGCTTACTGCGGGCATTGCACACGAGATACAAAACCCTCTGAACTTTGTAAATAATTTTTCTGAGATAAGCGTGGAGCTGGCAGGCGAACTAAAAGAAAAATTGAATGGAATTGAATTGCCGGCAAGCGACAAAGAAAATATTGAAATGATTATTGATGACCTTGTGCAGAATCAGCAAAAAATAAATCATCATGGCAAACGAGCCGATTCAATAGTAAAAGGTATGCTGCAACATTCACGCACAAGCACAGGACAAAAAGAATTGACCGACATTAATGAATTACTTGATGAATATTTACGTTTGAGTTACCATGGCCTTCGCGCAAAAGATAAAACGTTTAATGCCACCCTGCAAACAGATTTTGATGAGAATGTTGGAAAAATTAATATTATTTCGCAGGATATTGGAAGGGTTTTTCTTAATTTGTTTACGAACGCCTTTTACTCCGTAATGCAAAAAAAGAAAGAGTTGGGCGATGGCCTGCGTCCCGTACAGGCAGGTTTTGAACCAACCGTTTATGTAAGCACAAGAAAAATTGACTCTCCGGCAAATGATGGCACCGGAAGTGTTGAAATACATGTGAAAGACAATGGTACCGGTATTCCGCAAAGATTAATGGATAAAATTTTTCAACCATTTTTTACCACCAAGCCAGCAGGACAAGGAACGGGACTTGGCTTGTCGTTAAGTTATGACATTATTACAAAGGGCCATGGAGGCACGATAAAAGTGGAAACAAAAGAAGGTGAGTGTGCAGAATTTATCATTGTATTGCCGGCAAAATCGCAACCGTAAAGTTCGTTGTGAAGAGTATAAGGTGTAAACACAATAAAGGTTGACAGCGAAAAAGCCTGAGACAGAAAATATTTTTAATCATATATCCCCTGTTAAAATGGACATGAAAATTTTAGTGGTAGATGATGAGAAAGATGTTCAGATTTTATTTGAACAAC
>DATBFI010000129.1:0-5957 GCA_036558585.1 Chitinophagaceae bacterium | reverse complement strand
GGTAGCGATACATAATTTTCCTGCAATGCGTCTTGGATAGGTCATGTCACAATGCGTTGTGTAAAAGTGGAAAAATGTCTTTCAGTCCGGGCAAAAGTATGACAGGAATTTGACAAAACATACCCGCGTTTAAAATTTTTTTAACATCCGTTCTTATCATTGAAAAAATAATTTTTTACTTCTAAAACTATTTGTGTTCTAAAAATCTTCCTTTATACAATCTCTCAATTTGAACAGATACTTTTACTTAAATAAAAAGTTTTGAAGCAGTTTTGCAAAAATTATTTTTATCTCCGCCAGGTGAAGAATCTAAAACACAGAATAGCAATTTTTGCTTCGGGCACAGGCACCAATGCAAAAAAAATCATTGAACATTTTATCTCCTCAGATAAAATCACAGTTGCCTTAATTGTTTGTAATAAGCCTCATGCAGGCGTATTCAACATTGCTGATCAATATCAAATTCCTGCTTTATTAATAGAGAAGAAAAAATTTGTTGAAGGCAATCACTATACCGATGAATTAAAAAATGCCGGTATAACCTTTATTGTGCTTGCCGGCTTTTTATGGAAACTACCTGCACCACTTATAAGAGCCTATCAAAATAAAATTGTCAACATCCATCCTGCATTATTACCCCGGTACGGAGGGAAAGGTATGTATGGCCATTATGTTCACGAAGCTGTTATTCAATCAGCAGAAAAAGAAAGCGGCATTACTATTCACTATGTTGATGAACTTTATGATCATGGTCAACATATTTTACAGGTCACCTGCCCGGTCTTGCCTGATGACACTCCTGAAAAACTGGCAAAAAGAATTCAATTGCTCGAACACGAATATTATCCCAAAGTAATTGAAGAGATAATTCTTCGAAATGAACCTGCGTCTTCGGAATGAAAGAACTGAAGCTGCGTCTTCGTAATGAATTTACCATGACACACTATTAATCACGGTGTAAAGTTGTATTCCGGCAAAGCAACAGGTAGCACTTTAGAAACGCCGGTTGCAGAGGAAATTTCGTTAATATAAAATTATAAGTAAATTTGCTGCCACAAATAAGCGCATCTCGTGTTTTATGACTAAGTCAACTGTACCATTTAAAAATCAAAAACACTACGATGGAGACAATTGCAAAACCTATATTCGCCAAAGACCTTTATGGGAACATGTTTCTGCAACTGAGGCATGATGTAAATGAAACAGTAAAAGTACTTGAGCCTCAAAGAAGATTTTTCATAACGCTTAAAGCTGTATTGTTTCCCTGTCTATATTTTTTGTCCTATTTTGCCGCCCTGCTATGGGGGGGCAACACATACGTTTTGTATGGGTGCTATTTTCTGATGGGTATTCTGCTCGTTCTTAACTTTCTTAATCTTATTCACGAAGCAGTGCATAACACTTTATTTAAAAATAAAACCCTGAACAGCTGGTACGTTAAATTTTTTGATTTGATGGGCGCAAACAGTTACATCTGGAAAATAAGGCATATTCGCCTGCATCATAATTATCCAAATGTAATGGGATGGGACAGCGATATTGAGCAAAGTGATATGGCAAGAGTTTTCCCGCATGGCGGTTATTCCAAAATGCACAAATACCAGCATATTTATTTGCCATTCCTTTACCCTTTCTTTCTTTTTAACTGGCTGCTTATTCGTGATTTCAAAGATTTTTTTAACAGGAAAAAAGTAGTGTGGAAAGTTACTTCGATACCCACCATTGAATATGTAAAACTTTTTGTGTTCAAGGCAGTATTTCTTTTTTACACACTTTTTTTGCCAATGCTTGTATTGCACGTAAGCTTTGTACAGGTATTCACTGCATTTCTCATTATGATGTTTACTGCAAGCATCTTCGCCCTTACTGTTTTATTACCACCACATGCAAATACAGAAAGTGAATTTCCTTTAGCGGGTGAAAATGGCAAAATGCCTACATCCTGGTTTTTACACCAGCTGAGCTGCACCAGCGATGTTGCTGAAGACAATTGGTTCACACGATTCTTTATGGGTTGCTTCAATTATCATATTGCTCATCATCTTTTCCCGGCAGTACATCATATCTATTACCCGGAAGTAACAAAAGTGATCGAGCAGTTTGCGGCAGAAAACAGTCTGCCTTACCGGAAATTTCCGTTAATGACTTCTTTAAAAAATCATTACAAACTGCTCAAGCAAAACGCGTTTCACGAAAATATTTTTGAAGAAACGATGTAAGTAAGAGCTTTGCTGCACTATTCACAACCGGCAAAGCTTTACCATTTCTCCTCATCAGAAATGTTATCCTTTTTCTGGTGATATTGAGAACGTGTTTTTATCCTTTGCAGCTGTCTTTCAATAATCATTTCCGCAATTATCACACCTGCATGGGTGGAAGAGGAAGATGCAAGCGCTTCTTTTAATTTTTGTTCGCTTACATCAAGCGTGTATAAGATCCTGATGAGTTTTCCGAAATCGTGATCGATCAAATCATTGATGTACGAAACAAGCTTTTCCTTGAATAACGTGAGAGAAGTTTCAGGCAACAACCGGGCATTTGTTGTTTGAATAATTTCAAGTTGCAATTGTTGCTCAACATCTGTCATAAACTGTTGCCCATTGCGAATTGAGGTGCACGGTTTCTAACCAGCTTTTTCAATAATACAATTTGTCCGAGGTGATAGTGAGCATGTTCTGCGACACCGTGTAAAGTTTTATAATTTGTGGAGTGACCTGTAACGGTAAGTTCTCCTAATTTTTCTTCGGGAAATTTTTTTACCGCTTCTGCCAAATCATGTGCAGACTGAAAACATCTTTCTTTAAGCTTTCTCCAATCATTTTCGTCTTTTACAGGAGGAAGATCAAATCCGTTTGCATCGCTGATTTCGGGATTAATCCCTTGTAATCTCTTTAATACAATTTCATTATAAAAAGAAATATGATATACCAAAGCAGCAATTGTATTATAAGAGGCTTTGGTTACTGTAGTCGCTTCCCTGTAATTGATGTCGCTTAAAGTGGTCCTCATATTTACATCGGTCCAGTTACCACCTTCAAATACTTCGGTTATGTGTTGAGCTGTTAGTTCTGTTATTTTCATAAAATGACATTAATGATACTTTTCAATAACGCCTAATCCAAATAAAGCAAAATCATATTTTACCGGGTCAAGCGGGTCCAAAGTTCTTAAGTATTTTGTTAATTCCAAAGCCGCCTGCCAATCCACCTGTTTTCTTTGTAATAAACCAAAATGTTTTGCAACTCTTGCAACATGCACATCAATCGGGCAAATAAGTTGTGAAGGTTTTATTTCGCCCCATATTCCAAAATCCACGCCCTTCTTATCTTTACGCACCATCCATCTCAAAAACATATTCAGCCGTTTGCAGTTTGATCTTTTTTCAGGCGTGGCAATATGCTTTTTTGTTCTGGAAGGTACATGCTCCATAGAAAAAAAATAATTATGAAATCCGGTCAATGCTGCTTCTATCAAGCCTTGCTTATTGAAATCTTGGGAGACAGTCATAAGAAATGCTGCTTCTAAACTTTCATATTTGGTATAATGGTATTTTAAAAATTCTACAAAATATAAAAGATCTGTTGTTTTGAAGGTACGATGTTTAAATCCCGATAATCTTTTCAATCCTTTCAAATCATGGTTCACACAAAATTCATAGGGCTGCATTTCCATCAACTGCATCAACTCTTTTGATTTATTAATAATGGTGGCCCTGTTGCCCCATGCGAATGTAGCGGCAAAGAAACCTGCAATTTCAATATCCTGTTTTTTTGTAAAAAGATGCGGTATACAAACAGGATCGTCTTTAATAAAAGAGGGTTGATTGTACTGTTCTGCTTTGGTATCTAAAAAATCTTTCAATTTATTTTCGTTCATGCATATTCTTTAGAAATTTACTTACCGTTTCTTTCATTTCGCATTTTCACATTTCCACATTTCTCATATTTCTCATATTTTCAAATTAATCAATTGCCTGTTCCAAATCCTCTATCAGGTCGTCTGCATCCTCAATGCCTACACTTAATCTTATCAATGAATCACTTAAACCATTTTTGATCCTCTCTTCACGGGGAATAGAAGCATGCGTCATAGAGGCAGGATGATTTATTAAACTCTCCACGCCGCCCAGGCTTTCTGCCAGCGCAAAAACTTTTGTAGAGGATAAAACTTTCATTGTCGCATCCACACTATTGTCTTTTAATTCAAAACTGATCATACCACCAAATCCACGCATTTGCTTTTTAGCGATCCCGTAATTAGGATGGTCTTTAAATCCGGGCCAGTACACTTTACCAACCTTAGAATGATTACGCAGGAAGTATGCTATTTTTTCTCCATTCTCACAATGCCGTTGCATGCGCACATGCAAAGTTTTTATTCCACGCAATACCAAAAAGCAATCCTGCGGACCTGGTACCGCACCGCAGCTCTTTTGAATAAAATATAACTGATCTCTTAAAGATTGATCGTTCATAGAAAGTGAGCCTTGTATAACATCACTATGACCGCCCAAATATTTTGTAACAGAGTGCATGACAATATCAGCGCCGAAATCGAGGGGGTTTTGCAGGTAAGGTGTAGCAAAAGTATTATCCACACAAAGCAATATATTATTCTGTTTTGCAATGGCGGCAACAGCAGCAATATCCGTAATGCTCATCAGTGGATTTGTTGGTGTTTCTGTCCATACCAGTTTTGTATGGTTGTTGACCAGCGGCAAAATATTTTCTGCCTGTTGCATGTTCACATAGTGAAAAACAATTCCAAATTTTTCAAACACTTTCGTAAATAACCGGTATGTGCCACCATACATATCATTTGCAGCAATGACTTCATCGCCCGGTTGTAATAATTTTATTACGGCATCTGTTGCAGCAACACCACTGCTAAAGGCAAGTCCATATTTACCGTTCTCAATTTCTGCCAGTGCTTTTTCAAGGGCAAATCGTGTCGGGTTCTGAGAGCGTGCATATTCGTATCCTTTGTGTTTACCGGGCGCTTCCTGTACATAAGTAGAAGTTTGATAAACCGGTGTCATAATTGCTCCTGTTGATGGATCAGGCTCTACACCTGCATGTATAAATTTGGTCGCAAGTTTCATTATTGTGTGGATTAGAAGCCGGCAAGTTAAGCACAATCAGCCTAAAGATTAAAGCACCCGTTATAACCGTTACAATTTTTGTAACATATCTACTACACCTTCTCTTTTTAAAATAAGATACCCGAGCCTGTCATTACTGATGCCATCTTTTAACTGATAACTGAAAAGAAGCTCGTCTTCTTTTACCTGCGTTTCAAAATAGCGGAATTGAATATTGGGATATTGCTTTAATGCTTCACCTATTTCATACAAATGCGTAGAAAGAATGAACAAAGTATTTTGAATTTTGAGCAAACCTTCAATTACTACAGTACTGCACCTCATCGCATCCTGCACATTGGTGCCTTTGAACAATTCATCTATAAGGATAAGCCATTTCTTACCATCACTGATCTTTTCAATCGTTTTGCGCACCCGCTGCACTTCATTAAAAAAGTAACTCTCTCCTTTTACGATATTATCTACAACCTGTATATTGCTGAGCAATCCATCAAACAAGCTTAATCTCATACTTTGCGCGGGAACGGCCATACCGATATGAGCAAGATAAACCGCTACGCCAACGGCTTTGATAAATGTGCTTTTACCGGCCATGTTAGCACCTGTGAGAAACAAAAAGTTTTCTTCCTCTGTTAATTCTATATCATAGGATACAGGAGTAGCCAGCAATGGGTGATACAATTGTACAGCAGCCAATTGAGGTTTGTTTGTGTCTAGTAATTTAGGAAAACTAAGGTGATAATTTACGCATGCAGTCGTCATGCTGTAAAAAGCATCAAGCTGGCTATAGATCTCAATGAGCTCAAAACATCCATTTTTAAATTCATTCCTGAGAAAATAACCTTCATTTAAAGTA
>DATBFI010000128.1:0-11054 GCA_036558585.1 Chitinophagaceae bacterium | reverse complement strand
CTTTCTATCGGTCGTGCTGACAAGCGAAAAAATTTTGAAACAATTATTCAATCCTATGGACAGGACAAAGAATTACAGGCAATGGCAAACCTTGCCATATTTGCCGGGGTAAGAAAAGATATTACGCAGATGCCTCCCGAGGAACAGGAAATTCTTACCAACCTCTTACTACTGCTTGACAAATATGATCTCTACGGAAAAATGGCTATTCCAAAAAAGAATGATCCGCAAAGAGAAGTGCCTGAAATCTATCGCATAGCTGCTCATAAAAAAGGAGTTTTTGTGAATGCAACGCCGGGAGAAAATTTCGGACTCACTATTGTAGAGGCCGCAGCATGTGGTTTGCCTGTTGTAGCATCGCCCACAGGGGGGCCGAAAGAAATTCTTGAATGCTGTAACAACGGTTTACTTGTAGACGTGGAAGATCCGGCAGCTATCGCAAACGGTCTCAAAAAGATCATTGCTCACCAGGCATTATGGGAAGAATATTCGGGCAACGGTATTAAATGTGTAAACGAACGATATTCATGGGAAGCACACACAAACAAGTATATGAGCATCATTGAAGACTTGTTTGCAAGAAATGATACCGCATCAAAAACTTTTACGTATAAAAACCCGTTCGGGAAAAAATTTACAAAAGCTGAATTCTGTATTATTTCAGATCTTGACGGGACTCTCATTGATGGAAAAACCACAGAAGGATTAGAGGAATTAAAACAATGGATGAATGAGAACAAAGATAAAATTGTTTTTGGTGTAGCGAGTGGCAGAAATAAGGAGATAACGCTTGAAGCTTTAATGATGCATGGTATAGACAATGCAGACATTATGATCTGCTCTGCCGGCTCAGAAATATATTACACCGATAAATTCATCCAGGATAAAGGCTTCGAGAGTCACATAGATTACCACTGGAAAAGAGATGAGCTGCAGAAGGCGCTTGAAAAATTCAGGGGAATACGTTTACAGGAACCTGAAGCGCAATGGCCTTACAAACTCAGCTATTATGTAAACAATGATTTTAATGAAGATGATATAGCAAACCTTTACAAATTTTTGGATGATCGCAAACTGCGTGCAAAGTTGTTGCTTACTGAAAATCACTATCTGGATGTTTTGCCATTTCGGGCTGGTAAGGGAAATGCTGTTCGCTACTTAAGTTACAAATGGGAAATACCCCATGAAAACTTTATTACGGCAGGCAACAGCGGTAATGATATTGACATGCTTAAAGGAAAAGCCAAAGGAATTGTTGTAGCAAACCATAGCCCTGAAATGGAACAATTAAAGAAGAACAAAAATATTTATTTCGCGGGTAAACCCCTTGCGGCCGGCGTGCTGGAAGGAATTAACCATTACGTTTCGATGTGAAGTACTTTGGCATAAATCTGTGGTGTTTTATACTTCTATGTTCAGGCATTATTCACAGAGCATTATGGAGACTATTTGTAGTTCTACATCGATAAGTTCTTTCCTATCATGAATTCAAAAGTGCTGTCAATGGTTTAGCAGAATAGGAGTACAATCAATAAAAAGATCGACTTGATTTATTCAGTTAATCTTTTGTAAGTAAATGAAAATCTCTGACCCCCGTCAGAGCCTGTTCCGATTCATCGGAAAATTCAAACCTGAAACCTTCCTGACCTGGTTTCTTTACCCCTGAGTCGCAGAGATCAGAAAGTCTCGCAGAGTTATTCCTATTCTCTGCGTTAACTCTGCTTCTTCGTGCCTCCGCGGTCAGGAGAAAGCTCTATTCAGTTTAGCTACATCACAATAAAAAAAACTCCACATTCTGTGGAGCTTCATGTGACACCGTCAGAGCCTGTTCCGATTCATCGGAAATTCAAACCTGAAACCTTCCTGACCTGGTTTCTTTACCCCTGAGTCGCAGAGATCAGAAAGTCTCGCAGAGTTATTCATATTCTCCGCGTTAACTCTGCTTCTTCGTGCCTCCGCGGTCGGGAGAAAGCTCTATTCAGTTTAGCTACATCACAATAAAAAAAACTCCACATTCTGTGGAGCTTCATGTGATCCCGTCAGGATTCAAACCTGAAACCTTCTGATCCGTAGTCAGATGCTCTATTCAGTTGAGCTACGGGACCAATTATTTTTTTAGTTGCGCAATTTATTTTTCGGGCTGCAAATATAGTCGCTAAATTTTAAATGGAGAAAATTGCGCTGGATCAAAATTGTTATAATACTTCACGGTTTTATAAATCAGTCCTGCTTATATACTTCATTTATATACCTCAATATATCCATCTTACAAACGCTTCCATGGCAGCGTATCTTGTTAAGCCAAGTGCCGCATAAAGATTTGCAGTATTACTGTTACGGTCTTCGGCGCGTTGCCAGAATTCACGAAGGTCAGAGCCCTGGAATGGCACCATATCTTTCTGGCTTTGATGAATAAAAATCCCAAAACGTTTTTTCATTACCTGGTCAGGGCTCATCGGGATCGCCATTTCAATATCGGCAATATCCCATTCCTGCCATGCACCTTTATATAGCCATACCCAGCAATCTTTTACCCAATTATCACCTTCAGCCTTTATTCTTTTAAGACTCTCAAAAACAATATCGAGACAAACTTTATGCGTACCATGCGGATCGGCGAGATCACCGGCACAATACACCTGGTGTGGTTTTACCTGGCGCAACAGCTTTATTGTTAATTGAACATCCTCTTCACCCATTGGTTTTTTTTCTATTGTTCCCGTTTCATAAAAGGGCAGGTTTTGAAAATGCCAGTTGCCATTGGGCAACCCAACATACTTACAGGTGGCCTTCGCCTCGCATCTTCTTATTAAACCCTTGATGGCACGGATTTCAGAAGTGTCCACCTGGTTGGTCTGCTTTGCCGAAAGAAATTTTTGTGCATTGGCAAGTATCTCCCTGCTTTTTTCATTGTCCATGTGAAAAAGATCTTCAAACCCCACGGCAAAGTCAATAAAGCGGGTTACAAACTCATCCGTTACAGCAATATTGCCGCTTGTTTGATAAGCGACATGTACATCATGTCCCTGGTCATGTAAACGCATAAACGTACCGCCCATACTTATGATGTCATCATCAGGATGAGGAGAAAAAATAATCACACGTTTTGGATAAGGCTCGCTGCGTTCGGGATGTGTTGGCAAATAAGCATCTGGTTTTCCGCCTGGCCAGCCTGTTATACTATCGCGCAGCATATAATATACCTGCAGGTTTATTTCGTAAGCATCACCCTGGTCAACCAGCAATTCACCTAAACCATTTTCATTATAATCGGGAGTGGTTAAACTCAATACAGGTTTGTTTAATTTAAGCGCCATGTTCACTACCGCACGTTTTATCATTTTAGGCGTCCATTCAATCTCACCGGTGAGCCATGGAGATTTAAAACGGGTAAGCTCGGTTGCCGCTTGTTCATCCAAAACAAAAGTGCAGTTGTTATGTTGTTGCAAAATGCTTGCAGGCACTTGTTCAGTAACATTTCCCTCTACGGATTTCGCAACGATTTGTGCTTTAAAACCCCATGCCATCAGCAGAATTCTTTTTGCTTTCATAATTGTGCTGATACCCATGGTTATTGCGAGTCTCGGCACTTTTGCAATGTTTTGAAACTCTCTTGAATTAGCGATGCGTGTGTTGTTATCAAGATTTGTTAAACGCGTTTTTGAAAATATACTTGAGCCAGGTTCATTAAAACCAATATGACCATTATTACCAATTCCTAAAATTTGCAGATCAATACCACCTGCGTCTTCAATCATTTGCTCGTATTGTAAGCAGTGCTCTTTTACTTCTTCCTTTGACAATTCTCCATTGGGTATATGAATGTTTGAGGGATCAATATCTATGTGATCAAATAAATGACGGTGCATAAAGCTCCAGTAACTTTGATATGCATCTCTTTGTACAGGATAATACTCATCAAGATTGAACGTGATAACATTTTTAAAACTCAGCCCTTCTTCTTTATGCAGGCGTACAAGCTCTTTGTACATGCTGATTGGTGTTGAACCTGTAGCGAGGCCCAATACACAATTTTCATTCCTGTGTTGTTTTTCCTTTATCAGGTTGGCAATTTCCTTTGCCACAAAACGCGAACCTTCCCTGGTGTTTGGAAAAATTTTGCAAGGAATTTTTTCAAAAGAGTCAACCATGCTCATTTGTTATGATTTTAATTGAAAGATCAAAATTATAGTATCATTCCAGATTTTTAATTAAGCAATCGTTTGAAAGATTTTTTATGTAGCCATCTTTCATTCTTCATGGCATCGCCTTTTGCGCCTCAGGCGGATTACGTTCATGTTCTCTTTCAATTTAGCAACGACACATCCTGTTCCGCCTGAAAGACTGTTTAGAAATATTTTTTTGATTATTAGATGCTTCATTCTCCGGTCCCGATTTCCCGGGATAAACTATGACAAGCTGTTTAAGAATGAGCCTGGCAACACGCTTATTCTTTTGTTTGTCATTTCGACGAAAGAGAAATCTATCCTATACAGCTTCTGAAGTGGATTTACGTTCCACTTCCTCTTTCAATTCAGTTTATTGTCTCTTGTTATTTATTTTTCTTTGTTGATACCTTTTGTGTTATAGCTTACTCTCCAAAGATCATAACGTTTATATTGTGCTTGCAAACGCTTTTGAAAATCGTCCCAATCCCTTTTGTCTTTGGGGCTCCACACTACTTCACTTAATGCGGTCAGGCGGGGAAATATCATGTATTCTACTTTCGATGGATTGCTCATGTATTCGCTCCAAACATTCGCCTGCGCACCTATGATATATTTTTGTTCATCTGCTGAAAGCTCCGCAGGCAGCGGTTCATACTTGTACACTGTTTCAAGAGGGAGATAACCACCTATTGTTAAACTATCCGGATTTTTTGACTGAGCGTAATCAAAATAAACATATGTAGTTGGCGTCATGATCACCGTATGATGTTGTTTTGCTGCTTCAATGCCCCCCTTTTCACCCCGCCAGCTCATTACAGTGGCATTTGGAGCAACACCACCTTCAAGGATCTCATCCCAACCAATTATTTGCCTGCCTTTGCTATTCAAATATTTTTCTATTGTTTGAATAAAATAACTCTGCAGTTCATGTTCATCTTTCAATCCTTTTTGTTTGATAAGCTGCTGACAAAAATCGGAACGTTTCCAGTAATCTTTCGGGCATTCATCACCACCAATATGAATATATTTTGAGGGAAATAATTGCATTACCTCATCAAGCACATCTTCTAAAAATTTAAACGTGTAATCGGTTGGGCAAAATACATCAGGATAAACGCCCCAGCTTTGTTGCACCTGTTTTCCTGTAGAATCTCCGCTCCATTTTACCCCCTTTGCGACAGGAGTATTCTCATTTGGAAAGCAACTTAATTGGGGATAGGCCGCAATAGCGGCCGAAGAATGTCCCGGCATTTCAATTTCAGGAATGATAGTGATGTAGCGATCCGCCGCATACTTTACAATTTCTTTTACCTGTTCCTGTGTATAATAACCACAGTCTTTGGTGTTATCATTCCCGGTGCCGGGATGATGACCGATGATAGTCCCGTTCCTACATGAGCCAACTTCAGTAAGTTTTGGATATTTTTTTATCTCAATACGCCATCCCTGGTCTTCTGTTAAATGCCAGTGGAAGGTATTCATCTTGTGCAATGCAATAAAATCAAGGTACTGTTTTATAAAATCAATTGAAAAAAAGTGGCGGCCGCAATCGAGATGCAATCCGCGGTAAGCAAAGCGGGGGGAATCAACAATATTACATTGTTGAATTGCAAGTGCATTCGATTTTTGCGCAGGCAATAATTGTATCAATGTTTGAATTCCATAGAAAACACCCTGTTCATCATTACCCCCGATAGAAACTTTTGTTCCATCGACACTCAATTTGTAAGCGCCTGGTAAAGCATTGTTTAGTTTATCATAATTAAGCTCAATCACGTTATTTGAATTAGGTTGTTTTGTCGTTTGCAACTCAAATCCATAATACTCTTTAAAATAATGGTTGAGAAATGCTGCGCTTTTTTCTACTCCTGGCGCCAAGAAAGCAATTTTGGTGGAAGGTGAAATAGTAAATATGCCCTGTTTAATTTCTTCTTTTGCAGGAACAGGAATAATGTTGAGTGACTGCTGGGAAAAACATGATGTTGTTGAAAGAATACAGATGGCAAGCAGTATTTTTTTCATGGCTGTTTGTTTATGATTTCAAGAAATTAAGGCAAGGTTACGATTAAAGTATTTTCAAATTGGTTCAATACTAATAAATCTTCATCTCTTGTAATTAAAAAGTCAGCCTTAGCGTCTCTTGCTAAGGCTAATAGAAAGTTGTCTTTTGCATCTCTGCAATTTACTACAACACTTTTTGAAGTAAAAATTTTAGCGGAGTAAGTAATATAATTATTGAAAAGTTCGAGGTTTACCGGATTTATTCTTTTAAACGTTCGGACATAAGCTAAAGAAGAAATGATTTCATTTTTCAACTCTTCCGAGAAGCAAATACGCATTCTGTTGTCAAGGAAAAAGGTAGGAAATCCAAAAGACTTTTTGGAAACTATAAATGAAATCCACCAACTTGTATCAAATATCTTTGTTTTTTTCTGCATATCTATCTGCCCTTACTTTTTCCACCAGGGCATCTATTTCCTCATCTGTAATGTCAATCTTGGGGAATGTTTCTATCAGTTCGGCCAATTTTTTTCTGGCCTCTATTTCTTTCTGGAAATTAAATTCTTCGGTTATGAAGTGTATTCCATTCTTATCTAAGTATGCGGAAAGAGATTTTAGTTCATTCTCATCTTTTGGTTCTACAATAGTTCTGCTCATATGAAATATTTCCTTCAAAATTACAAAATCATTTCAGCACAGGTACTATCAGCTTTGAAGCATGCTGTGTATCATGGTATATTTTTATATCACTCTTAATAAACTCTTTTTCATCGCAATGATAAATATCTACAAACTGTTGGGGATTTCTGTCAGCCAAAGGGAACCAACTGCTTTGTACCTGTACCATTATTCGATGCCCTTTTTTAAATGTATGTGCAACGTCCGGTAATTCAAACTTTACTTCTTCTACTTTACCGGGAGTAAATGCTTCGGGATTTTCATAGCTTTTCCTGTAACGGCCACGAAAAATTTCTGCACGCACCAGCATTTGATAACCGGCCATCGGATATTTCTTTTCCGGATCTTTCTCAGCATAAATATCCACGTCGTTATAACTTAAATAATCAGGGAACACATCAACTACCTTTACTACAAAATCTGCATCTGTTGTAGAAATACTCGTCATCAGATCTGCCACTATATTTCCTGTTACTGTTATGTCATCAGTTAAAGTATCGGTTTGAAAAATCAATACATCTGGTCTTCTCGATGCAAAGCGCTGATCATCGTCCATATATTCTCTTGTCCTGTTGAAGTGAACATCTTCTGTATAGGGAACGGGTTTTGAAGGATCACTAATATATTCACTGAAACTTTTTTGTGCAGTTGGTTTGTCCCAGCCAAGTTTATTATTTGATTGCAAATAAATTTCTTTATCCTGTTTTTCTGCAGGCGGCCATTGTGAAAATGTTCTCCACTCATTTGCACCCGTTATAAAAATATTTGCTTCAGCAATTTTTGAAATATCGCCCTTGCCTTTTAAAAAATAGTTGAAGAAAGGGATCTCAATGTTTTGCTGATACCACTCCGCAGTGTTACTGCCAAAATTAATGTTACCTAAATGTGTACCATCATTGCTTGCCCATTGCCCGTGATACCACGGTCCATCAACGATTTTGTTAAATGCTTTGCCGGGATTATTTTGCTCGGCTGCCTTGTATGCATTCCATGCGCCCCAGCAATCCTCCGCATCAAATAAGCCACCAACCCATAACATTGCTGGTTGTAATTTTTTTGTTGCATTGCGTGCATCACGTGCTTTCCACCATGCATCATAATTTGGATGCGTCATCAGGTCCTTCCAGAATGCAATAGAATCGCCTAAAAGTTTTGCAAGATTTTTTAAGGAACCTGTTTCAAGATAAAATTTATAGTTGTCGTGGGTGTAATAATCAAATTTTGTCGGCTCAACGGTCGTAGGTTGAGGACGAGGTTTGCCAAATGAAGAGTAAAAAGCAAATGCATCCATTTGGAAGAATGCCCCGTTGTGATGAAAGTCATCACCGATGAACCAGTTTGTAACAGGGGCTTGCGGGCTCACTGCTACCAATGCAGGATGATTACTTGCCGCAGCCATCGTTGAGTAAAAGCCGGGATATGAAATACCCTTTATTCCAACCTTCCCGTTATTATATGCAATATTTTTTACCAGCCAGTCCACTGAATCATATGTGTCGCTCGCTTCATCAATTTCGTTATTTGTTTTTTTATTGGGATTAAACGGGCGCACATCCATAAATTTACCTTCACTCATCCAGCGGCCGCGTACATCCTGTATAATCATTATGTACCCTTCTTTTAAATATTCTTTCATGTACGTTGTCCAGAAATCTTTGAATTTATCTTCTCCATAAGGAGCACAGGAGTAAGGCGTTCTTGTCATTAAAACAGGATGTGTTTCTGTTGTGTCTTTTGGTATGTAAACAGAAGTGAACAGCTTTACTCCATCCCTCATTGTTATATACACTTCTTTTTTGGTATAGTTGTTTACAAACCAGGCGGAGTCAATAGCTTGAGCTGTTGAAACATAATAAATGAAGATGCATAAACACAGGAGTAATTTTCTCATAGCTTAAGTTTAGTACGGATAAAATTATAGGATAAAGTTTTTTGTTGTTTATTTTTTTGGAGAAAGCGTTAGAATTGATATTACCCGGGACATTCTGAACTCTTTATCGAGCAGGGCAGGATTAAACCACGAAGACACAAAAAGCACGAAGATTCACTAACACTTGCAGAACCTAAACGGCAGGCCATCAAAGAAGCTCGATAGAATTATTCCAAGCCGAAGGCTTCCCTTTGGGAAAGGGATTCTCCGGGACATTGAAGTTGAAGAGTCCGCCTAAGGCGGAACCGAAGAATCATAGTAGTAACCAGAGGGCTCAAAAAATTCTTTTATACACTTTCCCCCAGTCAACTTATCAACCAATAAACTCCTATTCGACCTTTGTTACTTTTAAAATATTTGTTGGTAGATGTAAATGAACCGGTGTGCTTCCTGTGTTCACTACTACATCGCCTTTTTTTATAAATCCTCTTTCTTTAAGAATATTGATCTCGTCAAAAATTATTTCGTCGAGGCTATTTTCTTCATCGTAATAAAATGCGCGTACTCCCCAGCTTAAACTTAACTGGTTAACAAGACTCCTGACCTTAGTGAATATAAAGAGCGGGGCTTTGGGACGGTAACTGCTTAAAACAAAACCGGTATAACCGCTTTGTGTCATGCCTATAAGTGCATCTGCTTCAGCATCACGCGCAATTTTGCATGCATTGTAGCAAACAGCATCACTTAAAAATGAGGGTGATTTAGGCTGAGGTTTAAGATCTTCTTCACGGTTGTAACGATATTCTGTTTTCTCTACTTCCATTATTATCTTTCGCATAGTTTCCACCACCAGGGCAGGATGCTTACCTGTTGCGGTTTCTGCACTTAGCATTACAGCGTCTGCGCCTTCAAGCACTGCATTAGCAACATCGGTGATCTCACTACGGTTTGGTTTTATCCTGTCGATCATGCTTTCCATCATTTGTGTTGCAACAATTACAGGCTTCGCACGATGAATGCATTTGCGGATAATATCTCTTTGTGCCATTGGTACTTTTTCAACAGGCAATTCAACACCAAGATCGCCGCGTGCAATCATAATGCCATCCGATTCAAGAATAATGTTTCGAATGTCCTTTAATGCAGAGGGCATTTCAATCTTTGCCATCACCTTAGTTACGCTGTTTGCATCAGCAAGTCTTTTTTTAAGGTCAATTATATCCTCTGCTTTACGGACAAAGGACAAGGCCACCCAATCTACTTTCTGATTGATAATAAATTCCAGATCGGTAAGATCTTTATCCGTCAATGGCGGAAGGGAGATCTCTGTATCAGGCAGGTTTACACCTTTTTTCGGAAGAAGTGCACCACCATGGGTTACTGCTACTTTTACGTCTCCCGTAATGGTTATTTCAATAACAACCACTTCAAGTTTACCGTCATCGATTAAAATTTTATCACCAACTTTTACATCTTCATGCAAATTGGGGTAGGAGACATATATTTTTTCTTTTGTGCCAACTACTTTTTCTTTTGAAGTGAAAGTAAGTATATCGCCTGTAGTAATTTCCAGAAAACCGTTTTCTATATCTCCAACCCGTAATTTGGGCCCCTGCAGATCGGCCAATATGGAAATATTGTAAGGCTCTTTCAGGTTCATTTCGCGGATATACCCGATGATCTTTGCTTTATCTTCATGCGCACCGTGGGAAAAATTGAGACGAAACACATTAACTCCTGCCCGAACCAATTCAAGCAACTTATCATAGGTATCGCATGAAGGGCCAACTGTAGCCACAATTTTAGTACGATGAAAGGTATGTTCAATACCTGCCTGTTTATCCATCTCTTTATACAGGTACTTGGCAATATTATCTGACATAAATTTTTCTTAGAGGTTACTTAATACAACATTGTAAATTTTAAATCCTGATTAGAAAATTAAACCGGCTAGCTCGCGAGTATTTTCACAATCTTTAGCCAGTCGTCGCTGATCTTCTGTCTTTCGCGTATAGCAACGTCGATTGGTGTATAATGCACGGCATTTTCCAGGATCCCTATCATTACATCATGCCTGCCTTCTATCAGGCATTCGACTGCATGATAGCCCATGCGGCTTGCAATAAGCCTGTCGAGACAGGTTGGAGAACCGCCTCTTTGTATATGTCCAAGGATGGTTACTCTTGTATCGAGATTAGGCAAATGCTCCTGTACAAATTTTGCAACGCCGGTAGCTCCTCCCGAGTTGTGACCCTCTGCTACTACAACGAGATTCACAAGTTTTTTGCGTTTTTCTTTTTCCGAAAGCGAAGCAATTACTTCTTCAAGTGTAGTAT
>DATBFI010000127.1:0-2969 GCA_036558585.1 Chitinophagaceae bacterium | reverse complement strand
AAAGGGTGGTATTTTGATATAGCTGTTGAAAAAAGGGACAATAATACCTACACTGCTTTATTATTACAGTGTACACACCAGGAAAACCAGTTAACACCTGCAGGTACTAACGGCTATTATTGTAGTCTTCACGGCAGCAGGTTCGATAAAGATGGCAGGGTCCGTAAAGGCCCTGCACAAAAGTCTTTAGAACATTATTACACTTTTATTGAAAATAATAATCTCATTATTCAAATTCCAAAATCACCGTTAGCATGAAAAAAATCTTATTCTATATTTTGCCGGGTATTGTAATTTTTTCAGCATGTAACAAAGCACCTGAAACAACGCCTGAGAATGATGATTTTGAAACGCTTGAACAAACTGTTTTAACAGACTTTACCAATAATGTGGCGCTTAGCAGTTACCTTAATTTAAGTATAAAAGCCACGGCATTGAATACTGCCCTTCAGGATCTGAATGCAAACACCAATGATGCCAATATTGAAAAATCAAAACAGGCCTGGAAGGATATGCGCACTGTTTGGGAACAAAGTGAAAGTTTTTTATTTGGACCTGTAGAAGATAACGACTATGATCCTAATATGGACACATGGCCTACCGATTATGTGCAAATGGATTCTTTGCTTGCGAGCAGTAACCCTTTGCAGGTCTCCGACATTCAAAACCTCACCTTATCATTACGGGGATTTCATCCTGTTGAGTATATCATTTTTGGTGATCATGAAAGCCGGACCGCAGCCGAATTAACCGGGCGACAAAAATTATATATGATGAGTTTGTCAACGGACCTGACAGGCACTTGTAATGATCTTTACCTGAGCTGGAGTTCAGCCCCCGTAAATTTTGCACAGGAGGTACTTAATGCAGGTAACGGAAGCACCAAATACAGCAAAAAGCAGGAAGTTTATCTTGCTATTGTTGGTGGCTTGATTGGTATATGTGAAGAAGTTGGGGAAGGCAAAATGAAAGAACCATTTGATGCGAGAGACCCGCAGCTGGTTGAATCTCCTTATTCGGGAAACTCAACAACCGATTTTCAAAATAACATAATTGGTATCCGGAACGTTTATATGGGGTTAAATGGGGGTAAAGGTTTAAAAGATATTGTAGCAGCAAAAAATAAATCTTTGGATAATACTATTCAAAGCCAGCTAACTGCCGCAATCAATTCATTTGATAATATAACTGTTCCTTACGAAGAAGCAATTATTAATCAAAGAACGCAGATACAACAAACAATGAGTGCCCTGGCAACTTTAAAAGAAACTTTGGAAGATGAATTAGTGCCATTCGTTCAGCAGAATATTTTAGATTAAGTCATTCACAATCCCGATGAATTATGCTTTGTGATCGTGTCTGAATGTCTTTATCATGTATCATTAATTATTCTCGACAAATTTTATATGAAAAAATTTTGGGTCATTGCAATACTGGTAATTATTGTCGGGGTGTTTACTATGTGTAATAAAGCTGATGTTTTTCCCGAAAGTAATTACGATGACAGGCTAAGTGGTGGACTTGCAACAGTATTTGATGAAACTTCAAAAGCATTTTCGCATATAATAAATGGCATGAGTGAGCATGATGAACATGTGCACGAACTTGGCGATGCTTCGTTTGAGCAAACTTTTGTTACAGCACCTGCTCCGGTAAACAGTGGTTTGGGGCCGGTATTTAATAATGTATCGTGCATTTCCTGCCATCATAACGATGGGAAAGGCACACCTACCGCAGGTTTTGCAACCTCATCCATGCTGTTTCGAATAAGTATTCCCGGTAAAGATCCACACGGCGGTCCGCTTGCTGCAACGGGTTTTGGTACACAATTACAGGACCAGGCTATTTTTGGCAGGCAACCCGAAGTGCATGTAAATATCGCTTACACGGACAAGCCTGTTACTTATCCTGATGGTGCTGTTGTGATACTTCGTAATCCTCAGTATATAATAAAAAATTCATCCGGCGCTTTGCCAGCACGTTATATGCTTTCACCGCGCATGGCACCACCCGTTTTTGGTACAGGCTTACTGGAAAATATCCCTGAAAGCACCATTCTTTCCTTTGCCGATGAGAATGATAAAAATGGCGATGGTATTAGTGGTAAACCTAATTATGTTTATAACTCTTACACACAAAAAACCGAATTGGGGAGGTTTGGTCTAAAAGCAAATAACCCGAATCTTTTGTTACAGGTAGCAGGCGCTTATAACCAGGACATAGGTATAACCAATTATGTTTTTAAAGATGAAAGTAGTTTAGGCCAGTCCCAATCGGATGGATTGAAAGATGATCCTGAACTCACAGACAGTATTTTAAATGCAGTAACATTTTATGTAAGAACGCTTGCCGTACCGGCCAGACGAAATACTACTGATGCAGATGTAAAGACAGGGGAGAAATTATTTAATCAAATCAATTGCAGCGGTTGTCATAAGCCAACGGTGCAAACAGGAGTAGATGTTGCATTACCATATCTTTCTAATCAGCGGATTCATCCTTATACAGATTTGTTGCTTCATGATATGGGTGATGCTCTTGCCGATAACCGTCCCGATTTTCTCGCCACCGGCAAAGAATGGCGCACCACACCCTTATGGGGAATTGGGTTGTTTCAGAAAACTAATGGTATTCCGTATTACCTGCATGACGGCCGTGCAAGAACTATAGAAGAAGCAATTTTGTGGCATGGCGGTGAAGCGGAAAAAAGTATGCAACAATTTATGCAGTTAAATAAATCCGATAGGGACAGGCTAATAAAGTTTTTGAATTCACTATAGCGCTTTTATCATCACGTCCTATTTCTCTTGCAGGCTTGCATATACCAGCGATTCAAATTTTGTTGCAATTTCTCCATGAGTGTTGGGCGTATGTTGTGTCATGATCAAACAAACAAGATGTTCCTTCGGATCGGCCCAATATGTAGTGCCGTAATAGCCACCCCATGAAAAGCTTCCCTCATTTCGCGG
>DATBFI010000126.1:0-4949 GCA_036558585.1 Chitinophagaceae bacterium | reverse complement strand
AATAAATTTCTTACTGAATTCGATAAACGTGCCCGGTTTGTGTAAGCCTCCTCCATAATCTTTCCAGTAGGACGTATGGAGATCTTCACAAACATATACCCCATCATCTTTTACATGATCAAACAGATATTTGAAAGTGGTTATTTGTTGTTTCATAGTGTGGCCACCATCATCTACCAGGATATCTACTTTTGGAATTTCCTTTTTCAATTGTTCCAAAAAAGATATATCTTCCTGTGATCCTATATATACCTTAGTATTCCCTTCTTCAAATTTTTTACATTCAGGATTTACATCTACACCAACTATTCTTGCTTTTTCGCCAAAATATTTTCTCCACATCTCTAAAGATCCTCCATGTGCTACCCCGATTTCCAAAAAAATAATTTCTTTATTTCTATACTTATGAAAAAAAGTGTCATACACATCAATATAATTCTCCCATTTATTAAGCAATCGTCCATTGTGATTTTCAAATATCTCTCTGAGTGTCTCCATAAATTTGTTTCCTGAGAATAGTTTATTTTGCAAAAGTAATAAATGTAAGATGGCTGCAATGAAACAGTCATTCCTGATAGGCACGAACATTGTTATTCAACGATACACTGGAATTAGGAAATAAATATAGTTAGAGAGAAAACCTGCTATGAATTTAAAAGCACATACGGTTACAGCCATTTCTTATATACGCAAGCCAGTTAAAAGAAAATTGTTGAGCTTATGTTATCAGCTAAAATCAAAAACCGGCATCGAAATCGGGGGCCCCAGCTCTTTTTTTCGTGCGAAAGGGTATTTTCCAATATATCTTTTTGCAAAACGTATTGACGGTGTTAACTACAGCGTTCAAACTGTTTGGGAAGGTAAAATTAACGAAGGACCGCATTACAAATACTATAATGGCAAGATTGGTTATCAATATATCGCTGAAGCAACTGATCTTTCAAAAATAAAAAGTGAAAGCTATGATTTTGTGCTCTCATGCCATAGCCTTGAACATGTTGCTAACGTAATCAATGCTATTCATGAGTGGCATCGCATTTTAAAAAAGGACGGAAAGTTAGTCCTTGTCTTGCCCGATAAACGTTTCACATTTGATCATGATCGCCCCTACACAACTTTCGGACACCTGCTGAAAGACTATGAAAATAATATTGACGAACATGATACTACTCACTTTAATGAGATCATGCAATTTCACGATGTAAGTATGGATGAAGGAGTTAATTCAAAAGAAGAATTGTGGCAAAGATTGCAGGAAAGCTTTGTAAACAGGTGCGTTCATCATCATGTGTTCAATCAACAACTCGTAAAGGAATTACTAACATATTGCGGTTTTGAAATAATACACCAGCAGGAAGTTTTATCTTTTCATTTAGTAACCGTAGCAAAAAAAATGTAAGTACCTGCTTTATGAAATCACTTTCGATAGATACAACCCAATTCAAATCGCCTTTTCAACAACAGTTAATAAACGCACAGGACCAATCAGTCCTGATTCTAATAGTGGTGAATCTTTTGTATAATGCTTCCATGTAGTGAAAGCAATACGACCATTAACCGGTTTTAGTTTTTCCTTTATATACCAATCAGGCAATTGAAGAATAGCGCCACCCGTTAAACTATCCAAACCACCTGAGCCTGCTCCAGGCGTGAACTTATCCGGATCCGGTAGTTGCTCATCCCCAATAAGCCGGTTTGGCCAAAGATTGGTCACTTTAATTTCGAGCATGTTTACTCCTGGTTTTACAACATTTGTAATATCTGCTCTGTACGGTCGTTTCCACAAAACACCAAGATCTTTACCGTTCACACTTAGCTCCGCAAGCACTTCCACTCTTCCCAAATCCAACAACAAATGTTTACCGTGTTTTAATGCGGCAGCAGAAATAGTAAAATTTTGAGTATAGGTGGCCGTGCCGGAAAAATATTTTATCCCATCATCTGGATGCTTGTGTAATGAGATCAATTTTTGCAATTTTATTTGAGCAGGTGCGCCAAAATCAGGAGGAAAATTAACCTGCCAGGGCCCTTCTATTTCCAGAGGTTCGTCTATATCAGTAACTTGAAAAGTTTTGTTTTTACCGCTGTTGAAGTGCAAATTGTAATTTCCGTTTTGGCTGATCAATAATGCGGATTTCTCTTTGCCGGCAACTTCTGCAATAAAAGGTGTACTTTGTATTAGTTTAGGTTCTTCTTTCGCTAATTGAGATATCCGCTCTGCACTCAGTACTTCAGTAAATAATAATGGCTCACTCATATCTCCGTTATAATAAGAGGCGCCTTCATGCAAATAAGCTTCTCCAAGGCCGGGATGAACGACATTATTTGCCTTTTTACCTTCCTGTACAAACTTGCCATTCACGTACACTGAAGGAGTGCCTTCTTTATATACCAGCGTGACATTGCTCCATCCTGTAATTGCTATTGGTGCAGCCATCACTAAAACCGGGTTTTCGCTGCTATGTTCCCACACTGCAACACCATTGCGTCCCACTGTTAATCCACAAGTTGCATGGCCTTCCCCATAAAGCTGTGCACCACCGGGTGGATAAATGGAATAATAGTCTGTCCATGCATCCTGGGGATTTAAAAGCATAATGCCGGGACTAAGTAAAATATTTATTTCCGGTTTTGCCCAAAGAATGATGGTAAAGTTGTTGATTACATCTTTATATAATTTTCGGGATAAGGGCTGGAAAGATTTTGCACTGATTATAGTTTTGTCGTCTTTCTCTACAGAATGCAAACGAACAAAAGAAGCGGGCGAACGAAATATAACAAACACAGAACCGTACGGCTCAAGTTGTACAGGCAGGCGAACCTGGTCGTCCACAATTTCATAAGTCACACACGTAATAATTTTCCCTGTAGCTGCATCCCATAATTCCGGTTGCTTATTGTTTACACGAAAAGTACAAACCGTATTCTCATACGTCCTCCTTTGATTCGCAATAAAATAAATATCCGCCTCTCCTGTTTTCCGGTGAATAAACAAAACCGGTGCATCACCTGAACCGGAAGAAATTTCAAAATCGGGTTTAATATTCAGGCCTTGCAGGACTGACTGTATCCGTTGTCCCCAGCATACACGGCCTTTCCCAAATTGATGTTCCGTAATAGTGTTCCCATTGATATTCCCCCACATTTCATTTGCCATTTTTTTGAATGCTTCATCACCATCATTATAATTTCTCAATCCCGGTGACCGTTCAGGTTTTGCACCCACCATTATCATCCCCTGCCGCACCAGCTCATAAAGTTTTTGTAATAGTTCGAAAGTTATTGCTTTATAGTTTTGAAGAATCAGAATTGTGTAGGTCATTCCATCCGGCAGCACTATACGATTATTTATAATCTTCACACGTTTTAAAATTGTCTCTGCATTTATCACGTCATAATCGTAACCTTCGGGAGGAGTTGGATTTAATTCGTCAGGCGTAACCTTTGTATACATATTGGCATCTTCACCTGTGAAGTAAGCGAGGTCAGCCACAAATTGACCTTGCTGCAACAAACTTTGACAACGGGTTAAATAGCTCAGCCAGGATTGGCCCTGTTCCCACCAGGTATTGGTACGTTCGAAACTAATTCCGTATGGCCCCATTGTCATGCCGGGTGAGGCTGAAGGATGCGGTTGATGCGCAAACCGGTGAATGATCATCCTGTTTACACCTTTGGTAAAAGCCTTATCCCCTACGGCTTTCAAAGCGAAAGGATATTCCTGCCACCGTGCTGATTCGGGTTCCGCAGTAAAAGCTTCAGCACCTGTCACTTTTTGATCATTCGTATGAGCAATTGAAGAAGTAAGCTTTGGCGTTCGGCGGGTAGGCGGAATAACAGGCATAATTGAAAAAATACCATTCCAGAATTCACATACAGGAACATCTGCTTTTGAGCCTGCCTGCATTTCCTCCATCGGCCCCTGGTCATACGGCTCAATGAAAGCGGTAATACCGTGATGGTGACATAACTCCCTGAAACGGCCATAATAGTTTTCAGCGATCAAATCCGCCTGCACTCTGCGAAAGTCCCAAAGAAAGCGTTCTGTAATATCTGCATTGCCTGCCACACGTCCTCCTGCAACAGCCGGCAAAAATTTTAGCAGATCGTATCCGCAACGTTTCTGAAATTCTTGTTGAAACCCGGTAGTCCAGTTTTGCATGCCTGCTTCATAGCTGTCAATTTCTAATCCCATTTTTCCTTTTGCCGCCAATGGTTGTATGGCGGGCAAGAGTCGTTCAAACATTTTTTGAAAGTGAAAATCTATTGCCACAGGATTGTACTTGTCACACTCTAATCCTATGGCGTTATCAGGAGCTGCGCGGTTTAATCTTCCTGTTAGCGTAAACCCGATTCGTAAAATAGTCCAGTTACCCCCCGGCGCGTTCCATTTAAGCACTCCGTCTTTATCCATGTATCGGGAGATATCCAAAACACTATTGATATCAATCACGCAATCAGCAGGAATTTCCTGGTCGTTATTACTATTGATGCTTGGCGTCTCACCGATGTACACGGCCCTGTGATTGGCTTTCTCCATCCAGTTCATCAACCGAGTTATGCCTGAAAACCGCACTTGCCTGTAGCGCCTTACTCCTGAAGAAGAAAGCCGGAAATATTTAGCTTTAGTTACGGGAATATCATAAGTAATAAATTTATCTCCTGCCAGAAGATCAGCCTCGAATCCTGTGTTGATAGTAGTTACAGCGCTAAATTGAACGCCATCATTTGAAGCCTCAAGAAAGACAGACGTTTTTTCACCGAGTCCTGCCGGCCCGTTAACTGCAGATTGAGCAGGCATTGAAGAAATTAAAAAGGTAATGGATCGTGCTTCGTAGGGCTCACTAAATTCAAACTGCAAATAAGCGGGAAGACCACTCTTCCCAGGTTGAACAATTGCACCCTCCGGGTCTTCGCCTGTTAATTTTTTAATGTCTATTATATCGCTG
>DATBFI010000125.1:0-4364 GCA_036558585.1 Chitinophagaceae bacterium | reverse complement strand
GCGAAATCCGCCAGCGTAAAAAGGTAATGATCTGCGAAAATTGCGGTCGCATACTTGTAGATGATGACCTCAACAACAGTACTGAAGTAAAATAAAAATTAAAAGTACAATAACACAAAGGATGCTTTCTCCGGCATCCTTTTTTATTTTAATCGTGACCAGTTTATTTTTGTTGAACGAACATCTATGAATCTATCGCCGTTACTAGTATTGAGTTTCTGTTCCGCCCCAGGAGAATTACGCTCATCGTTAGGTAATACCATTAAGCAACATGTCGCTTCGCTTATAAAACTCATTCTTGTTTCTCTTCTGACTTTTTGTTGTACAATTCTCTACGCAGAAAAAGTTTATGATTTTAATACTTTGTGTCAGCAAGCTTATAAAGAAATTACCAGTTTAAAATTAAGTTCGGGTGCTCAACTTGTGAATGAAGCGAGAAAACAGAATCCTGATAATCTTATACCCGAAATCTTAGATAGCTATATTGACTTTTATATTTTGTTCTTTAATGAAGATCCTGCTGATTACGAGAGGCGTATTGCACATTTTGCTGACAGGCTTGATAAATTAGGAGATGGTCCTGAAAATTCGCCTTTCTATAATTTTTGCTTAACGGTTGTTTACATGCAAAAAGCAAGTGCAGAAATAAAATTTGGAAGGCAATGGGCTGCAGGGTGGGATTTTAGAAAAGCATTTTCTCTTGTAAAAGAAAATCGCCGTGCATTTCCTTCCTTTCTCCCCAATAATATGATATACGGGCCCATGCTGGTTGTGGCAGGTACAATACCGGATGGATATAAATGGCTGGCAAGTCTCTTTGGCATCAGCGGTTCAATAAAAGATGGTATAAACCAAATGCAACAATTTGTAAACAGCAAAGATTCTCTGGCCAAATTATTTTTTGATGAAGCAAGCTTTTACTATTGCTATATACTTTTTTATATTGAAAATAAACCTGAAGAAGCTTTTCAATACATACAACAAAAAAAGCTCGATGTTGTAAATAATCACCTGCTGGCATATATGGCTGCCAATCTTGCTATTAATGATAAGAAAACGGAATATGCAAAAAACGTCATTCTGCAACGAAATTCGTCAGCAGAGTATCTGGATGCACCGGTATGGGATTTTGAATTTGGGTATATAAAATTGCGTCATCTCGAAATAGCGGAAGCTGTGCAATATTTTCAAAATTTTTTAAATCGGTTCAAAGGGAAATTTTACGTAAAAGATGCTTATGAAAAACTGAGCTGGTGTTATTACCTGCAAGGTAATATGAATGCAGCGGAAAAGACAAGACAGTTGGTGTTGACAGAAGGAAGCGAAACTGTTGATGCAGATAAACAGGCAAACAAAAATGCAGAATCAGGCGTGTGGCCCAATCCATTATTATTGAAGGCAAGAATATTAAATGATGGTGGTTATAATAATGGAGCGCTGGTAGTGTTAGCAGGCAAAAACATAAACGATTATTCAAAACCAGAAGATCAGCTGGAATTTGCTTATCGGCTCGGCAGAATATACGATGATATGAACAGGGATGAAGAAGCAATAAAAATGTATTTACTTGCTATAAAGCTTGGCGAGAACAGGCCTGAATATTATGCAGCAAGGGCAGCTTTACAAATCGGGTATATTTATGAGGAAAGAGGCAAAAAAGATACAGCAATTACATATTTCCAAAAATGCCTTAATATGAACGAGCAGGATTATAAAAATTCACTTGACCAAAAAGCAAAAGCCGGAATAGAGAGATGTAAGGAGGAATAATGTGGAAATACGGAATCTGGAAAAGTGGAAAATGTAATCTCAAAACTTAATTACAGTATTTAATAAAGCAGATTTAATTTCCCCATGCAGTATCAATTTCCATATATTCATCTTTTGCCAGTTTAAAAAAATACACCTGTTTTGAAACGGGGTCAACTAACCAATATTCTTTTACGCCATAACGTTCATACACATCCCTTTTATCTTCAAGATCATATTTTGCAGTCTTAGGTGAAAGAATCTCAATTACAAGGTCTGGCGCACCATGCAAACCATCTTCTTTTATTTTTTGAAAATTTTCCTTTGATATAAAAATGATGTCAGGTTGATAAATATTCTTCCTGCTAAAGTATACATCATAAGGCGCCACTCTTACTTCGCCTAATTGATGTGTATCTACATAAGTAAATAATTTTGACGAAATTTTCAGCAGGGTTTTTTGATGTGCATCTGTCGGAGATGGTGATAGAACAAGAGTATTATTAATTAGCTGGCACAATGTACCTTCCGGCAAGCTTTCAAAAACTTCAAACATTGGTGGATTAAGTACAGCCATTTTTTTCATGAATTTGATTTAAAATTACAAAATTTGCTGCATGCTTGAGAAATTGCATATACAGAACTACGCGATCATTGACGAGGTGGAAATTAGTTTTTCTAAAAAGCTTAATACCATTACAGGTGAGACCGGCGCAGGCAAAAGTATTTTGATGGGCGCGCTTAGTTTGATCCTTGGCGAAAGGGCCGATACATCTGTACTAATGAAAACCGGGAAGAAATGTTTTATAGAAGGTTTCTTTATTGTAAATGCCAAGCAGGATGTAAAAAAATTCCTCGAGGAAAATGAATTAGACAATGAGGATGAGTTGGTATTGAGAAGAGAGATTGCTGCCAATGGTAAATCAAGAGCGTTCATCAACGATACTCCTGCTACATTACAACAACTAAAAACACTGGCTTCATTACTGGTTGATCTTCATCAGCAATTCGATACTTTAGAATTAGGCGATGAGGATTTTCAGCGTGAAGTACTCGATGCGCTCGCTAACAACGGCGAAAAACTTTTCCTCTACAAAAAAATTTTTTCTCAATGGCAACAGTCATCAAAAGAATTAGAACAACTGCAGCAACAAAAAACAAATTTTAATAAAGAACTGGATTACTTTCATTTTTTGTTTGATGAACTGAATGATGTGAAACTAAAAGAAAATGAACTGGAAGAACTTGACAATGAACTGCGAATATTAAGTAATGCAGAAGGCATTAAAACTACTTTGGCCAAAGCCTGTTTTGATCTGAAGGAAAGTGAGCGGCCTGTGCTGCTAACACTTAAACAGATCATAAACCAGTTAAATGGTTATGCATTGTATCACAATGATATTGCTTCTGTCATTGAGCGCTTGCAAAGCACACAAATAGAATTGCAGGACCTTACCGGCGAAATTGAACGCATTAATGATGATGTGAATTATGATGAAAAAAGGATCGATCAAATTAATGAACGACTGGCTACTGGCTACAAGTTGCTAAAGAAGCACGGTGTAAAGACAACCAACGAACTTTTGCAAATCCGGGATTCACTTCAGCAAAAGCTACAAGCGGTATTAAATATTGACGAAGCGATTGTTGCGAAGGAAAAAGAAACACTACAGCTATTGGAACAAGCTGATAAATTGGCGCTGGAAATTTCTGAAGCAAGACAGCGTCAAACAAAACCATTAATGCAAAAAGTAAATGAACTGCTTGGACGGGTGGGAATGCCTAATGCAAGATTAAAAATTGAAATAAAACCAGCAACACTAAATCTTTTTGGAAAGGATGATGTTGAATTTTTATTCGATGCAAACCCGCCTGCCGGCGAGGGAGGTAAAAGCAACCGTTTTGAACCTCTTAGAAAAGTGGCAAGCGGTGGCGAATTAAGCAGGTTAATGCTTTGTATAAAATCCCTTGTGGCAGAATCAATTGATCTGCCTACACTTATTTTTGATGAGATCGATAGTGGTATTTCTGGTGAAGCAGCGAAACAGGTAGGCATTATTATGAAACAATTATCGGCAAGCAGGCAGGTGATCTGCATTACACATCAACCGCAAATTGCAGGCAAAGGCGATGCGCATTTCTTTGTGTATAAAGAAATAAAAAATGAGGGTGTCAAAACAAATATCCGTTTACTTACAAAGGATGAACGCATTATAACCATTGCGCAAATGCTTAGTGGGGAAAAACCTACTGCCGCTGCCTTGGAGAATGCAAAAGAAATGGTAACGACCTAATTGAGAAATTTGAATAAACCAATTTGAAAATTATAGTTTTCTTTGTTCTCGGTTCTCATTTTCAAATTTTTCAAATCAATAAATTTTTTTCAAATTAACCTATATGCCATACAATCTATTGCAAGGAAAGAAAGGAATTATTTTCGGTGCGCTGGATGATAAATCTATTGCATGGAAAACAGCATTGCGTTGCCACGAAGAAGGCGCACAAATTGTTTTGAGCAATGCACCTGTTGCATTACGCATGGGAGAAATAAACAAACTTGCCGAAATGGTGAAGGCCCCTGTTATCGGGGCGGACGTTGTAAATATGGATGATCT
>DATBFI010000124.1:0-11456 GCA_036558585.1 Chitinophagaceae bacterium | reverse complement strand
GTGGCTTCTGCCTGTTGCAAATAAATTTCTTTTGTGCTTAACTCATTTATTTTCCCGCTTATTGGAGTTCCCAGCATTTTTTCCGCCGACCAGATGTTTCCCATTACCACATCACAATATTGAACAAGCTGAGGAATTACATCAACAGGCTGTTTGTCCTGCCAAAGTTTTGCCCGATAATTTAAATCTATTGATATAATAATATTTTTTCCTGAAGCAATTTGAAACGCTTCTTTACAAACTTCAACCAGGTTATCAGAAAGTGCAGGAGTGATAGCACTTACATGTAACCAGGAAATATCTTTTAAAATATTTTCCCAATCTATTGTTTTCGGCTGCAACTGTGAAAAAGAAGAGTTTTTCCTGTCGTAAATAACGCTTACATTTTTTACATCTGCTCCTTTCGGCAAATAATAGATCCCCATTCGTTCACCCTGCAAGAGAATGTTTGACGTATCTACATTTTTTGATTTAAAATAATCAAGTAATTCTTTTGATAAAAAATTACCCGGTAATACGGTGAGATAGGAAACGGGAATTCCCCACAAAGCTAAATCTGCAGCCGCATTGGCTTCTGCGCCTGCAACATAAACAGATATGTTATTTTGTTTGAGCCATGAACTGCTTACATCGGGGCATAAGCGTAACAGCAGTTCGCCGAAGCAGAGAGCTTTGCCCCCTGCCCCTAAAGGGGAGTGAATATACTCGTTAATATTATTTAAGTCTTGCTGCATGTTCTACGTTTCTACACACATGTATCTAATTTCATACTATCTAAAACTTTTATTTACTGATCGCTTCTGCTTAATTTATATTCTGCAGATGAACGAAATGCGACGCAACGAAGATGCCACAAAGAACAAAAGCCGGTATCATAAAAATCATTCCCTCGCTAGCTCATATGCTTTTTCTTTTTCTGTTTTGAAAGAAAGCACAAATCCATACGTTGATCCTTTTGATCTGATGTGCGTGCCTTTCAACACCACAGGCTCATTTGTTCTAACCACACAATCATTACCAAGCAACGAAATAATTTTTGCACTGGCTATTTCATTATTCTTCCACTCTATATTTACTTCAAAGCCGCCGCGTGCCCGCAAACCCTTTACAACACCGCTTTTCCACACTCCTGGGATGGAAGGCAGCAAATGCAATTCATTGTTCTGCGATTGCAGCAACATTTCTGCAACGCCTGCTGCGCCCGCAAAATTTCCATCAATCTGGAACGGCGGATGTGCATCGAACAAGTTGGGATAAGCGCCGCCATGCGACCCATAATCGGTTGCAGTTTCTTTTGTGAGTCGCAACAAATTCCGGTACAGTTTGTATGCATGATCACCATCAAGCAACCGCGCCCAAAAATTTACCTTCCATGCGAGACTCCAGCCCGTTCCCTCATCACCACGCAACTCTAAAGTCTTGATAGCAGCATTTGCAAGATCAGGAGTCGTGACAGGCGAGATCTGATTGGATGGATGCAACCCATACAAATGCGAAACATGACGATGATGCGGCTCAACATCCTCATAATCCTGGTACCACTCCTGCAGGTTTCCTTTATGACCAATTTTGAACGGATATAATTTGCTTTTTGCCGCAACAACAGAATCAATAAATGGCTTATCGTTATTTAAAATTTTTTGTGCGGCGATCAGGTTGTTAAAGAGGTCACGAATGATACTCATGTCCATCGTTGACGCAATGGAGATCCCGGAACGTTTGTTATCATCATAGAAATATTCATTTTCGGGAGAGCCGGATGGTGCAGTAACAAGATAGCCACTCACACTGTCAAGTGTTAACCAATCAAGAGTAAATTGTGCAGCTCCTTTCATTAAAGGATAAGCTGTATCACGTAAAAACCTCTTATCCCCGGTAAACAAGTAGTGCTCCCAAAGATCGCGGCAGAGCCAGTTTGCGCCCATTGACCAGTTTGCCCATTTGGGATCGCCTTTGCCTTTATCACCAACAGGATTCGACAATGCCCATATATCTGAATTGTGATGAACTACCCACCCTTTCATGCCATAAAAATCTTTCGCAGTTTCTGTACCTGTTACAGAAAGATGTTCAAGCAGATCGAAGTAAGGCTGATGCAACTCTGATAAATTCGTAACCTCTGATGGCCAGTAATTCATCTGCAGGTTTATGTTCGTTGTATAGTTGGAACTCCAGGGTGGCCGCATCTCTTTGTTCCAGATGCCCTGCAGATTTGCAGGCGCATCTCTTGTACGCGAAGAACTGATTAATAAATAACGGCCATATTGAAAATATAATGTTTCAAGACCATCATCATTGCCACCCTTTGTGTAAGCATCCAATCTTTCGTCAGTAGCTAAATTGTATTTTGAACTTTCGTTGTTATTTAATGTAAGTGCAACACGATCGAATAAACTATGGTAATCTTTTTCGTGTTCATTCCACAAAGTAGTGTACGATTTGGATGATGCGTTGTTCAAATAATTCAATGCAAGTTGGTGTTCATCTTTACCCTCTTTGCCAGGACATTTATCAAAGCCGTTGAAACTTGTTGCTGCAGATAATAACAATATTACTTCCGTTGCATGGCTAATGCGAATACCGGATGTATCTGTTGAAACAGTCCCATCTTTATGCAATGCTTTTATCAGCATTTCAAATCGCATACCCCGGCAGTTATTTGCATCTTCATAAACAACAGTTTCTTTGTTTTCATTCACATAGTTTGGATCTGCATGTGCAGGCGCTTTGCCTTTTAGTGCCAGTAGCCCATTGCCTGGTACCTCATTGTGAAAATGGATCTGGCTGCTTGCTTTTATTGTTGCAGAAATTTTTTTTGCAGCGCTCGAAGAAATTTTTATCACGATAACCTGCGCGGGTGCCGATGCAAATATTTCACGTTTATATTGTATGCCATCTATCGTAAAAGTTGTTGCGGATACGGCATCACTGATATTCAAAGATCGTTTGTAAGCAGATGGCTGCCTGCCATCAAAGTCTTGCTCTATCGTTAAATCTCCCATTGGCAAATAGCTCTCAGAATATAAGCCCTGCATATGTTTTACCAATTCTGTTGCCTTGTCGTAGTCCTTATTGAACAATGCCTGGCGCACCAATGGCAAATAATTTTTTGATTCAGGATTTACATTTTTATAAATGGGTCCGCCGGTCCACAACGTAGCTTCATTTAATTGCAACAATTCTTTTCCTACTCCGCCAAACACCATTGCGCCCAATCGCCCGTTACCAACAGGTAAGGCTTCCGTCCACACTGATGCAGGTTGTTTGTACCAAAGCGTTAGTTGTTGCGTTTGCGCAAAAGATAATGATGAGGTAAAGACAAAAATTATAAAAATATTCTTCAATAATTTCATAGGTCCATTTTTTGTGAGCCGTGCTGTTGTGCTGCTATTAATTTTTCATTCCGCCTCAGGCGGACTCTTGTACTGCAGCAATTCTGTTCATCGGTGCGAAGCAGATGCCTCGATACTTCGGCATAACAAACTATACTTTTTATGGAGATGAAATTTTATTCATCGACTTTTCACTGTTGAGTTTTGTCATTCCGACGCAGGAGAAATCTATTCCATTTCCACCATTGCTTTAATTATTCCGCTTTCAGGATTCAGCCAACTTTCAAATTCGTTTTTTATATCATCAAATTTCACTTTGTGTGTTATGTATGTAGAAGGATTAATGAGCTTTCTTTTCATACAATCCATCACATGTTCAAAATCCTGCCGTGTTGCATTGCGACTGCTCATCAAAGTTGTTTCACGTTTATGAAATTCGGGATGACTAAATATCAATTCATTTTTTTGTAACCCGATTAAAACATATTTCCCTCCATGTGCAACATATTTCAATGCATTGTTGATCGCCTTTTGATTTCCCGTTGCGTCAATCACAACAGTTGGCATATCCCCATTTGTGATTTCCTGTAGCTGTTCTCCCACATCATCGCTTGAAGCGTTAATTGCAAATTCAATCTTAAGCTTGTCTTTGCAAAACTTCAACCGCTTTTCATTCACGTCCATTGCAATGACTCGCCCACCTGCAATCTGCGTAAATTCCATAACACCCAAGCCAATTGGTCCGGCGCCAATTACCAAAACAAATTCACCTTCTTTTATATCAGCACGACGAATGCCATGCGCACCTATTGCCAATGGTTCTATCAATGCAAGCTCATCATATCCCAATCCATCTCCCTTTACCAAAGAGTAAGATGGCACAGAAAAATATTCAACCATACCACCGTCAACATGAACACCGCATACCCGGATGTTCACACAACAATTAGGTTTGTTGTTTCTGCATGCAATGCAGGTGCCGCAATTAAAATAGGGAATAAGAGTTACAACATCACCGGGAACAAAACCGTCTGCGCTGTTACAATCAATTAAATCACCAGAAAGTTCGTGACCTAAAATACGGGGATAATTAAAAAATGGCTGTGCGCCTTCATATGCATGCAGGTCCGTGCCACAAATACCAACGCGTTTTATTTTGACGATCGAGTGATTGGATTTCGATTCAGGTGCATTGATATTTGCATATTCGAACCGGAATGGTTGTTTACAAATCAGTGATTCCATGAAGCCCCCTTCCCCTAAAGGGGAGTTATTATGTCGCCTATTTTATTTTGAGCTGTCTCCATTTCAGAAAAATAAAATTTTTGCCCTTTAGAAGCTAAGCATTCGCAAGCGCCCTGTCTAAATGCACATAACCGCCATCTACATGTATCAGCTGCCCCGTTGTATGACTTGATCTTGGTGACAATAAAAATGCTGTGGTGTTAGCGATCTCCTCAGTTGTTGTCATCCGATGTTCAAGCGGAATATTTTTTACAATTGACTCCAGTTTTTCAACAGGATTTGGCAATGTAGCGATCCATTTTTCATATAAGGGAGTCCAGCACTCAGCAACAATTATTGCATTTACACGAATACCATATTTCAACAATTCAACGGCCCATTCACGCGTCAGTGCATTACGGCCACCATTGGATGCAGCATAAGCAGATGTTCCGCCCTGCCCTGTTTCAGCCGTTTTTGAACTGATGTTTACAATTGCTCCCTTTGATACCTTCAGATATGGCAATGCATATTGTGCCATCAAATAGTAATGCACAAGATTCTTGTGCAGTGATGCCATGAATGCCTCATAGTTTCCATGCTCCAGCCCAATACCATCATTTATACCGGCATTGTTTACCAAACCATCTATGCGACTGAATTCCTTTAAAACCGCATTTACAGCTTTTTTGCATTCAGCAGGTTTTGTTAACTCCGCTACAATTTGAAAAGCCCTTCCTCCCCCTGATTCTACTTCACTCAAAGTTTTGATATTGTCCTCTTCACTCCTGCCGACAATAACAGGAAGTGCACCTTCGGCAGCCAATACTTTTACGATGCCTTCACCTATTCCCTTGGCGCCACCGGTTACAATTATTATTTTGTTTTGTAGTTGAAGATCCATAATAGCAGCCCTCCTACCTCCCAAAGGGGAGGGTTATTTTGATCACAAAAATATTTGTTCATTTTAGCAGCCCTTCAAAGTCCTCTCTTTTGGAGAGGATTCAGGTGAGGCCGTAAAAATTAATAGCATTCTTTCCAAAGAATTTTTCCTGCTCGTCTTTGGAGAATGATGAAAACCGATCGTCAACAATACTTTTCATTTGTTCATACGTTGCAGCAACCAGGCAAACCGGCCAATCGGACCCATACATGACCCGATCTGTTCCAAAAGCTTCTATAGCAACATCAAGATAGGGTGTAAAATCTTCTTTCTTCCAATTCTGCCAATCTGCTTCTGTTACCATACCTGAAATTTTACAATAAACATTCTCATGTTCTGCTACTGCAGTAATATCCATTTTCCAGTCTTTTATATTGTGTTCCCTGATATTTGGTTTTGCAACGTGATCAATCACAAACGGCTGATCAGGAAAAGCAGCAACAAATTCCCTGGTATATTTTAATTGATCGGGATAAATGAGAATGTCGTAAGTGTACCCAAACTTTTTCAGCTTCCTGATGCCATTCATAAATGCAGGTTTTAGCATGATAGCCCTGTCAGCTTCGCCTTGTAATATATGACGAAAGCCTTTCATCTTTTTGTATTGCTTATAAAATTCCAGTCTTTCTTCAATATTGTTTGCCTGCAAATCGACCCATCCTACCACTCCTTTTATAAAATCATTCTCATCTGCATTCTTTAATTGAAATTCGTTTTCTTTTTCATCCTGGTTCACTTGGACAAGCACCGAGCCACTAATTCCATTTTGCTTTAAAATTTGTTCAAAGTCTGTTGGCAAAAAATCTTTTCTTATTCCTGACATTTCTTCTGTGATCCACTCGTGCCGAGTCGGATCATAGAGCCAGAAATGGTGATGAGCGTCGATAGCGCCTGCATCCCCTAAAGGGAAGTTTTTATGTCGTTCATTATTATTTTCTGTTTGTTGCATCTTTAGAAATTGCTTCGAATTGTATATAGTTTTCCCTTTAGTGGCTGGGGGCGTTAAGGCTGAATATTTTTTTCATCAATACCCACTTCTCTCCCTCTTTTGCCCAGGGCAATGATTGTTGAAATTTCCACATGAGTTTTTCCCAGTCCTGCACTTTTTGATTTGCATTGTCCATTGCCGCTTTCTTCTTAAAACTAAAATTATCACCCGTTTCCATGATCATAAATAAACGATTCCCTGTGCGGTAAATTTCCATATTGATGATGCCTGCATCAAGAATGCTTTTTTTTATCTCGGGCCATACATTTTGATGATATTGTTCATATTCCTTAATAAGGTGTTTATCATCTTTTAAATCGAGCGCAAAGCAGTATCGAACCATGATTTTTATTGCTTAGCCTCACCCGGGGATGAGATCTGATTATATAATTTTTACTTCTACAAATCTTTCAACTTGAAATGCATTTTGTTGAACAACGGAACTCAGCACAAAGTAAGTGATGTCGAACATTGTTGTTCAATTTGTATCTGCTCAATACCTGCACTACGGATGAACGCCTGCCTGTCGGCAGACAGGAAATGCGACGCAATGATGCTGAATCATCGCGGTGGAGCTTGTATCAAAATCTTTCCAATCCTTCATTGCTCCAATGATTTTATTTTGTGTCCCTTCAAACCATAATACAATACGAACAAAAAACAACATAAGGGAATGATATAAGCAATTTGCATGCTGCCGGTTTGATCCGAGATAAATCCCATTAATACGGCGCCAAAACCGCCTCCAATAATAGACATCACGAGAAAAGATGAAGCAATCTTTGTTTCTTCGCCCAAACCTTTTATACCAAGTGCAAAAATTGTGGGGAACATAATAGACATAAAAAATGGAACAGCCATCACTGCATACACTGCTACGGGTCCTTTCATGCTTACGCCGATGATGAGTAAAATAATATTTATGGTTGCATATAAACTGAGTAGTTTAGCGGGCTTTATATAACGCATGAAAAAAGTTCCCGCAAATCTGCCTGCTACAAATCCAAACATTGCGGCGCTCCAATGATAACCCGCTTCTTTTTCAGGCAGCGTCATTACTTCATAGGAAAACTTTACAAAGAAACTACCTACGGCCACCTGGGCTGCAACATAAAAAAACTGAGCAACTACCGCCCATTTTAAATGACTGAACTTAAAAACTTTTAAAGAAAATTTTGTATCGTGAGCGACACTGTCATCTTCTTTTACCTTTGGGAACTTTGCCAAAATAAAAAGTATTATCACAACAACTACGACTGAAGCAATAATTAAATAAGGTAGTTTGACAGTTGAGGCTTCAGTATTTAAATAGCTCTGCAATTTTTCGGGAGGCATTTGCTGTAATTGTTCTTTTGAATACTCAATGCCTGAAAAAATAAATTTGCTTCCGATAATCGGAGCGATTACCGCACCCAATCCATTAAATGACTGTGAAAAATTTAAACGCTGTTCTGATGTTGCAGGATCACCAAGAATAGTAACCAAAGGATTCGCAACAGTCTCTAAAAATGCAGCGCCACAAGCCATGATAAAAAGAGCGATCAGAAAGAAAAAATATTCGCGTACTGAAGCCGCCGGAATAAATAAAAGCGCTCCCGCGGCAAATAAAGTAAGTCCCAATAGAATGCCACTTTTGTAACCATACCTGTGAATAAATAACCCTGCAGGAATTGCCGCTAAAAAATACCCAAGGTATACAGCAGGATCAATAAAAGAAGATTGCAGATCGCTTAACTGGCAAGCTTTTTTTAAATGTGGGATAAGAATGGGATTAAGGTTGTGAAGAAAAGCCCAGAGAAAAAACAAAGATGTTACGAGAATGAATGGTATTAAATATTTATTCTTAGGCATGTTGTTCGGTTGCTTTCGTTAGGATGCTTTTTTCAGAAGGGTTAAAGTTAACGTATGAAGTGAAATTGCAAATACATTTTTTAGCAGTTGCAGGGTACAGGTTGCAGGTTGCAAGGTACAGGTTGCAGGTTGCAGGGTACAGGTTGCAAGTTGCAGGGTACAGGTTGAAGGGTACAGGTCGCAGGTTGCAGGTTGCAGGTCGCAGGGTACAGGTCGCAGGTTGCAGGGTACAGGTTGCAGGGTACAGGTTGCAGGGTACAGGTCGTAGGTTGCAGATCGCAAATAGAACCTGTGTACATGCTGTCTTAAATTCTAGATTCAAACAAAAAACATAAACTATAAATACAAATACATGGCAACAATTACATGGAGTGATTTTGAAAAAATAGATATTCGTTCGGGAACAATTATTGAAGTGAATGATTTTCCCAAAGCAAGGAAACCGTCGTATCAACTTACAATTGATTTTGGGGAGCTTGGCATAAAAAAATCCTCTGCACAAATAACCCATCACTATAAAAAGGAAGAATTACTTAACAAACAAATTGTGGCAATAGTAAATTTCCCGGTAAAGCAAATTGCAACGTTCTTTAGTGAATGCCTTGTGCTTGGGGTGTATGATGAGAACAATGAAGTTATTTTATTACAACCTGATAAGAAGGTTGGCAATGGATTGAAGATCGGATGAGCCATAAATTGCAAATCGTAAGTTGCAAGCATTCCCCCTGCCGTCGGAATGACCATCTTCGCAGCTATTTTTGTCATGCCGACGAAGGAGGCATCTGCCCAGGCTTAGTAACCGACATTCACCATTCATATTCGTACCTCTAAGGTCATTACGAAAGAATTATAATGAGAATTAGATTCCTCCTGCCGTCGGAATGACCATCTTCGCAGCTATTTTTGTCATGCCGACGAAAGGAGGCATCTGCCCAGGCTTAGTAAACGACATTCATCATTCATATTCGTACCTCTAAGGTCATTACGAAAGAATTATAATGAGAATTAGATTCCTCCTGCCGTCGCAATGACCATCTTCGCAGCTATTTTTGTCATGCCGACGAAGGAGGCATCTGCCCAGGGTTAGTAAACGACATTCATCATTCATCATTCACCATTTTATTTAGCCGGATAAATCTTTGCTACCCAACCCCCTCCTGTTGAAAGATGTATATTCAATTTATCTTTTGGCGAAACTTTTATTCCTTCCCTTTTATAATCCGTTGCGTCACGGTCTGCATTGATCCCGTCTTTAAATATTTCTGCTTCAAAGTTGCCTTCTTTCAAAAAGGAAAGATCTATTGTAATATCATGTGCATTCCAGTTTCCCATTGCGCCTACAAACCATGTATCATTTTTTCTTCTTGCAATGGCAGCATATTCTCCAACCTTTCCATCAAGTGCAACCGTTTCATCAAATATTGTAGGAACAGTGGCGATAAAATTTAAACTTTCGGGCTCACGCATGTAAATGGTCGGATTATCCGAAAGCATTTCAAAAGGAGCTTCATACATAACATACATGGCCAGTTGATGACAACGTGTGCCCTGGCTCATGGGGGAAGAATTGATCGGTCGAAAACTTTGTTTGTTTGCATTTCTCATTGCACCGGGAGTATAATCCATTGGTCCGGCAATCATGCGGATAAAAGGAATGGTGACATCAAACTTCGGCATATCGGGATTGCTCCATTTCAATTGTTCCATGCCGTGCACGGCCTCAATATTCAAAATGTTCGGATAGGTCCTTTGCAAACCAGTGGGTTTGTAGGCTCCATGATAATCGATCATCAAATGATATTCTGCGGCCTTTTTTGCCATGCGATAAAAAAACTGCACCATCTTTTGATCATCCCGATCCATGAAATCTATTTTAAATCCTTTGATGCCCATCTTTGAGTATTTAGATAATGCTTCATCTATTTTTTGATCCAATGGCAACCATCCTCCCCATAGCCAAACACCCACTTCTTTTTGTTTACCGTAATCAATGATCTCCTGTAAGTTAATTCCCGGTATGATCTTCATGATGTCTCTGCTATCTGCCCACCCTTCATCCAGTAAAATATATTCGATATGGTTGGCAGCAGCAAAATCGATATAATATTTGTATGTTTCTGTATTAATGCCTGCGCGAAAATCAACATGCGAAATATTCCAGTCCGCCCACCAGTCCCATGCAACTTTACCTGGTTTTATCCATGAAGTATCCTGCACTCTTGAGGGTGAGGCCAGGCGGTACACCATATCATTATTCAGTAACTCTTTGTCACTTGCGCTGATAACAACAATACGCCATGGAAAGCTCCGTGTTCCCTGTGTTTTGGCGATGTAATCCGCCCGTTTTGTTACCAATGCCTGCAAACTGTTATGACCTCCCTGTTTATCTTCCAAAGCATAAGGCGCGAAATCACCCCGTAAACTATTTCCATTTATGCCATTGGTGAAGAACATGCCCGGGTAATCTTCAAGGTCGGCTTCTGTGATGACCGCTTTTTTGCCGTCTTTTAATTCAATAAGGACCGGAGCAAATGCAACTGTATCTTTTTTGAATTCGGATAACTTAATATGCTGATAGGTATTCTCAAAAGAACATTCATATTTATCTCCGTTATGAGGATCGTTTGAATAAGGAATGAACGCCGAATCATCATCTGTAAAATTGAAACCGGCTTCTTCTGATCGAATAATTATGCTGTCTTTTTTCTTTGTAAAGAACCTGTAAGCAACACCATCGTTGTACGCTCTGAAAATAACCCCGTAATCACCTTTGCAATTCAACGTTAGCTGATTATAATTATCTTCAATCGTATCTTTCTTATAATGCCACGCTGCTATTTTAGTATTTATCCCCTCTTTTTTTGAAGAGGTGATTTTTGCATTATCCCCCAATAATTCCCCGCTTTCAAGTTGTAAAGAAATAGATGAAGGTGCAAGCACATTCGTCGATTGATGCATAGCAGACCATTGCAGTTTGTTGCCTGCTTCAATCTTTAATTGAATATTGCCATCGGGTGATGATAAAGTAAAACTTTTGTTGTTTTGTGCTTGCAGCGTAAATGAAATAAAAACAATTAAAAAGATCAGTGTGATTTTTTTTCTCATGCAAAAAAAATTA
>DATBFI010000123.1:0-3886 GCA_036558585.1 Chitinophagaceae bacterium | reverse complement strand
ACAGGAAAGACCCAAATGGGAACAACATTTTTGAGGGGGGGTTTTTAGGACTGGATAATATAGGTGTATTTAACCGCAGTATCCAACTGCATAGTGAAATGGAGCTGGAGCAGGCCGATGGAACAAGCTGGATGGGTATGTATGCATTGAACTTAATGGACATGGCAATTGAAATTGCTATGCATGATATCACCTTTGAAGATACGGCCACCAAATTTTTTGAACATTTTGTATTGATAGCTGAAGCATTAAATGAAATGGGTTTATGGAATAATGAGGATAAATTTTTTTATGATATGCTAATGGCGCCTGGCGCTAATCCTATACAATTACGCATACAATCCATTGTTGGTTTGACCTCTCTTTTTGCCGTATCAGTGATTGAAAAAAAAGTAACTCACAAGCTGGAGGATTTTACCAAGCGTATAACATGGTTTGAAAACTACCGTCTGAAAAACAAGAAATATTGGCCTAATGAAGAAAAAGTTGATGGGGAAAAATTATTGTTGTCGCTTATTCCGAAGGAAAGGCTTATCGCTTTGCTCGAAAGATTGTTAAGCGAAACAGAATTTCTTTCAGAGGGTGGCATCCGGGCTTTGTCGAAGTATCATGAAAAACATCCCTATTCTGTAGATCTTGAAGGAACTACTTATTCTATTCAGTATGATCCGGGCGATTCTACTTCTGATTTTTTTGGTGGCAACAGCAACTGGCGTGGCCCTGTGTGGATGCCTATTAATTATCTTATTATCCAAAGCCTGAAAAAATATGCTGAATTTTATGATGGCTCACTTACCGTGGAATACCCCACTGGCTCCGGTGAATTTATGACGCTTAACCAGGTAGCTTATGAACTCATTAAACGTATTATAAGTTTATTTGAACTCAATGAGCAAAACCATCGTCGTTTGCATGGCAAACAAAATTGGTTTTATAGCCAGCCCGAAAACAAAGAGCTTCTTTTGTTCTATGAATATTTTCACGGGGATACCGGTTGCGGTCTGGGTGCATCACATCAAACGGGATGGACAGCATTGATAGCGGAATTAATAAATGAAATCGCCGAGAAAGTACCTGCTGTCGAAAAGCGCTCAAGGTTGCAAAAAGAAGAAGGATAATAATTGTGATTATATAAGATCAGGGCGCTGAATCATTAAAAATCGGTGCGAACGTGAAAGAAAAATCCATTTTCTCCCAATTGGTTAAAGCTATATTCAAATCTAAAAACAACATCGTAAGATGGTATCAGCATATCAATACCAAGGCATTCAGTATAAAGTAGTTTATTGCCAAGGAGACCGTTACCGGGAGTTCGGCTATAAACATAGCCCAGATCGCCTCCTGCTTTAATAAAAAAACGAAAAGGAATTGCTACTTCTTTTTTGCTGTCAGGTGGAGACTTAAGCATCATTGAAAAAATTTCTCTTCTAAGTGTTGCCCGTCCTATAACGCCCGCAACTCCATCAATAACATAGTATTCAAGACCACGTAGATATGCATCGCCATATCCAAAGAGTTGCTGATTATAATAAGGTTGATCAAAAGGAAGCTTTAGAATACCTGCACTTTGCATGTTTAAAAATGTCTTACTAAATACCGGCACTGTATAATTGGTGTGATATTGCAGTTGAGTGAGATTTATTTCTTTGTTCAACCCTCGTCTAAGTATTGTTACATCACCTATAAAACCTTTTGACGGATATGCATTATAATCCGCATTGAAATATTGCATCGTATAAGAAAATTCTCCGTAAGAAATACTATTGCCTGCGTTTGAAGGGTAGTAATGTGGATTTAGACAGAGGATGGTATCATTAACATTATTTTTTACATAAGCGATCTTAAAAATATGACGTGTTTTTATGGCTGGCCTGTAAAGATATCCCACTTCACCCCGAATGTTCTGCATAACAAAATCATCCTGTTTATAAAATGCTTGTTTATTTAAGTCGGTGGCATAATTCAGTTCACGCTGCCTGCTAAAATTAAAGCCTACGCTGTATCCGCTTTTAAGCGATCTGGTTGCAAATGGCTGTTCATATTTTAATGCTACCTGCCGGCTATAGCCGCCAATAAGATAAACACTTAACTTATCATTACGACCGCTGACATTCTTTTGGTCGAATTTAATTCCATAATTTACCCTGTCAAGGCTTGCTTTCTGTTCAACCCACCATTGATTAAAATTCCTGTCAACCAGTTTAAAATAAGGAAGAGGGAAAAGATACCATCGTTCTTTTACATCTACGTTTACAAAAACAAGGGAACCCTGCTGGCTCTGAACATAAACATTTACTTGCGTGAAGAGAGATGTATTCATTACCTGCTGACGAGCAAGAGCTAATTTTTTTTCAAGTTCATTACGCGGAATATAATCCCCCTGCTTAAACGGTATTTCCCTTTCAATTATATAGGGTTTTGTTTTCCTATTTCCGTTTACGGTTATATCTGCTACTACCACCAGTGAAGAATCATTGGCAGTTTGAGCGATTGCGTTAAGAAGCGTGGTGATTGCAGATGAATCTTTTTGTAAAGAATTATGTTCCTGAGCAGTTGCAAACAAAAACAGGCTACAGCATAGCCAAGTCAATATCTGACGGTTGCATTTGCAATGCTTCATTATCTTATCCCTACAATTGGTGTGAGCGGTAAAAATAGTTTATTGTACCAGTTTGCTGTTTGAAAGTTTATTTTTTAACGATCAAACTAATCGTTTTTTAAGGGTAGGTAAACACGTGAGCTATATTTTAAGGTATGCCATAAGTAAATCATAATTTTCTTTAAGTTCGTTTTCATAGTTTTCTTCTCCAAAGTAGTAACGGATTATATAATCGTATCGCTGCAAAGTTGCTATAATATCAGATATTTCCATCTTATTTATTTTGATGGTAACGATATACAAGCCCGTCGCAGGCTCTGTATATGTATTTAACTGTGTGATGCTTGCATCATTGGTTTCAATAAGCCTGCATAATTCGCCAAATGAAAAGTTTCTTTTATCCATTTCAATAACGATCAATCCGCCGGGCTCTTCCACATTAAAAAAACCAGCAAGCGAACGCGCCAGGTTCTTTTGTGTGACAATACCTTGTATTTCACTATTCTTGTTTACGGCTGGGATAACCGAGATCTCAAAATGGCTTGCTACTTTTAATGCGCTCAGAATATGTTCATCGGGTAATACTGATGCATGAATAAATTGCGATTGCAAACTAGCCAGCATGGCTGTTTCATCAGCATCCATTAAATCGTCTTTGCTGATGATTCCGGCAAATTTTTCCTCCACAATAACAGGGAGATGCAGCACATCATAACCTTCCATTAAGTGAAGGGCGAAATCAACCTTGTCAAGCACTGAAAGATGTGGAAAGCCTGATTCTATAATCTGGGATACTAACATTCTGGAATAATATATATTAAAGACAACAAAATTCAAACCACCGTTGCAGCGGGATGTTTAAGTTTGCTTAGAAACTGTTCAAGCAGAATATTGAATTCTGCCGGGACTTCCATCATAGGGGCGTGACCACATTTATCAATAAAATACAATTCGCTGTTGGGAATGAGTTTATTAAATTCTTTGGCTACAAACGGAGGCGTTATAGTATCATTATTTCCCCAGATCAACAAAGTTGGTTGGGTTATCTGGTTTAATTCTTCTCCCAGGTTATTTCGTATGGCACTTTTAGCCAATGAAATTATCTTAATTACTTTGAGACGGTTGTTACAAATCTCATATACCTCATCAACTAATTGCTTGGTAGCTGTGGAAGGATCATAAAACGTTAATTCTGTTTTGCGCTTAATATATTCATAGTCACCGCGCTTGGGGTAACTGTCTCCCATCCCGTTTTCAAATAACCCGGAACTGCCTGTAAGAATAAGT